>CAYVAP010000562.1:0-3776 GCA_964449365.1 uncultured Bacteroidia bacterium | reverse complement strand
ACTACCGATGGGCTGATCTCGCAGGCCCTCGCTGCGCGACAAAAAGTGCTCTACCGTCGAAAGCAGGGCAAAAAAGACCAGGATCACCATCAGGACCATGTAGACGTTAGTCACCCGCAGGATGAGGATTTCGAGCTAGTCTTTTTGCGGAAAAAAGTAGATAGAGGCCGTTTGCAGCACTACCGCTGGCACCAGATGAGCCAGGTAGCTAAAAAACCGCTTGCGCATCAGGACATCGTCCCACTTGGTGCGCGAGCGCTTTACCAGGCGATGCACCGCCTGCAATAGTAGCCGCCGAGCCAGCCAATAGGAAAGGATCACCAGCAGCATCAGCAACAGAAAGGTCGCTACCACGGCGGTGGGCTGGATCAACTGATCATCGAGCCCCCAGGCAGCGAGCCACTGTTTGGTCTGTTGGAGGACATTCATGGGGTGAGCATCTTAGCGCGTGGAGTCTTGCGCGTTGGCGATGGAATCGGCCTTGAGGAGCGAATCGGCCACCGACTGGGCTGTGCGCGGCGCGCCTTTTTCAGCACTGGCCTCGCGGCCACAAGCCGACATGACCAACATCAACAGCAAGACCAGCAGGGCAAAAATCGTGGGGCGCGCGCGCATGATGAGAGTTGATTGAGGTTGAAAAAAAAGCCTGTCGGGGTTTTTTATGGCCGGGTAAAGGTAGCCTCACTGTCGAATCGGTAGCTTTCAGGGCGGCCATCCTGATCTTCGTCCAATGTGTATGCCAAGCGATAGCTGAGGCTCATGCTGCGCCCATCGCCAGAGAGGCTCGCCGAGGTACTGGTGGTATTGATCCCCGAAATCTGAAAGCCCGAAAAATCGACGGCTGCCCCCTGGTCGTCGCAGTAGGTGATGCCGTTGGATAGGCCGCGTAAGGTTATCTGGCTAGAAAAGGCGCTGGCTTCCATCAATAGATTGCAGGCGATGGGGTCGGTGCCGAAGCAGGAGAGATCGGGAAAATTGGACAAAATCAGCCGCCGGATGTCCGTACCAGCCTCTTGGATGTCAATTTCATATGCGCACGTAAAGGTCTCGACCGCCCCGTCGCGCACGGCGTTTACCTCCTCACTGACCTGCCAGGTGCCCAGGTACTTGGTGGTAATCTTGACGTTACAGAGCCCTGCGTCATCTTGTTCGTACCCGGTTTCGCAAAAACAAATGGCCTCATCTCCAGGTGAAGAGCAAGAGCCAAAATCGCCGCAGTCCACATCCTTGCATTTATCCTGATTGCAGCCACTCACAGCCACGCAGGCCCACAGCATGAGCCCTGTGGCTAGCCTCCAGCAGATCGATCGATACATAGTTCTATTATTTTGCATGGTATAGAATGGAGTTGTTTTTCTCCATTTCTGCGAAAAACGCGCAATTCTCCGTAAAAATATACATCCGGTTTTGTTTTTGCGTATTAATCTTTTGGTTTAACTGCGAAGCAAATTATTCGAAAGCCAGGAACGAACTCTCCAAACGCCACCTTCAATATGTCCCTCGTCCAACCCGACAAGCTCCCTGTCATCGTTCTCGCTTTTGCCAATGAACACAGCGAATCAGGCTACCTCCGCGGCCTCACCCAAGAGATGAAGGTCATTCTGCGCGTGATGGAGCCTGCGGTACAAAAGGGTCGCGCCTTTCTAAAGATCATCCCCGCCGCTACTCAGGAAGAGATCACTCAGGTCTTTCAAGACGAGTGGTACGATGGTCGGGTACGAATCTTTCACTACGGTGGCCATGCTGACGAAGACGAGCTATGGTTGCAAAACAGCCAAGGTGGCAACCGCTCCTTCTTTTCACTAGGCTTGGCGCGCTTTCTGGGGGCGCAAGAGAGCCTCGAGCTGGTATTTCTCAATGGCTGCGCCACTGGTGAGCATGCCCGCCTCTTGCATAAGGCCAACCTGCCAGCGGTCGTCACCACTTCTCGCAAAATCAACGATGATCAGGCCGTAGAGTTTGCTACGGTATTTTATCGAGGTCTCGCCGGGGGAGCCTCCATCCAGGAGTCCTTCGACGAAGCCGAGGGCGTCATGCTGGGCCTTTACAATCCTGATTCCTTCCAATCGGAGTCTCCTACCCGTAGCCTTTACTGGGAAGAGGAGCCTCAGGGGCCGCAACCCGAACTCGATCTGCCCTGGCGTTTGACTTTTCGCAAGCAAACCGACTGGGTACCCGCTCAGTGGCGACTCTTTTATGAGCTTTCCAAAGAGGGGCAGAAGGCGCCCCCCGATACCGAGGCACTGATTGGGCAAAAAATCAACAACTACGAAATCGTAGCCCTCCTGGGACAAGGCACGATGGGCACCGTATTTCGGGCGGTACACACCACCCTCAATGCCGAGCGCGCCATCAAGATCACCCACCGGGTACTCGAAGGCTACGACCACCTCAAGAGCCTCGTGATCGGCGGCAACAAAGGCCTCATCACCCTCAACCATCCCAATATTGCGGAATTTTATGACGTGGGAGAATTTGAGTTTCAGGGCGAAAAACGGCTCTACATGGTCATGGAACTCGTGCGAGGCGAGCGCCTGGACAAGATGGATTACTCCACCTTCTGGACCACCAAGAAAGATCTACACCGCCTCACCAACATCATGATCCAGCTCTTTTCGGGGCTGCATGCTGCTCACAGTACCCAGTTTCAAGACGCCAGCGGCGCGCCGCGCCAGGGCATCATTCACGGCAATATCAAGACTCGCAAGATCTTGTTTACCCCTGAAGGAAAACCCAAACTGATCGACTTTCTCTTCACCGACCTCACGCGTTCGCTAGGCATCAAACTCGACTGGCCCGAAGCCGTACAACAGCGCATACGGGGCGAAGATCCTGAGGAGTATTTGGCCCCGGAATTGCGCAAGGGAATCAGTGGCCCCGATCAACGTGCTGACATCTACGCGCTAGGGGCGGTTTTTTTCGAAGTAATGACCAAAGCATCAGCAACCCAGCTCCGATTTGGTACGTACCAAGATCTACACGATTTCGTAAAGCGCGAAAATCCCCAAATTCCCCGCGATTTGACTCGCTTTTTGTGGGAAGCTGTTCACCCCAAGTCTACCCTCCGCTTTGCTACCGCCTCAGAAGCGACTGAGTACCTGCTCAAAAGCATTCCCTGGTATCGGCGGCTCTTACATTGGTGGCGAGATTCCAACCGCTCTATCCTGAATCAAGTCACTCAGTACCTCCCCAGCGAGAATCATTCTGACAAATGAACTGAATGACAAAAGGGTAGAAATTGTTACGATAAAAACGGTAATAATCCAACATCACACCCCTAAATTTAAGGGTGCTGATCGTCAATATATTATCTACAAACCGCTTCCGTTAATTCCCTCAAAAAAGTGGAAAAAACCTGCAACCTGAGACAACTCTTTTCCGTTTATTACAAAAAACCATTGGTATACAATTTGCCTATTGAAAATATTTCCAAAATTTGGCTTTTTACCGATGAATTAAAACTTTACCCATCGAAATGGACGGGTTTTTGCAAAGCTCTTAATAGACGAAGCACAAGCCCCACACAACGATCATAACCACTTAAACAATCTAGGATCATGGCACAAGAAAGCCGTAGTGTGATGAACAGCTCCCAAGAAGCTGCAACCCTCGAAAAACAACTGCTCTACATGCGGGATGCGTTCCGTCAACACCAGAACGAAGTCCGCAAGAAGTACAAGATCTCCGCCAACGAGATGGAGATCATCCTATACATCAACGACTTTGGCCCTCAGCGCATGAAGGCTGTCGGTGAGAAGTTCAAGATCAAGTTTAGC
>CAYVAP010000561.1:0-3785 GCA_964449365.1 uncultured Bacteroidia bacterium | reverse complement strand
GTCCCCTGTTTTTACTGATCATTGACCACTGCCCATTGATCCCTGTCTTTACTGATCACTGCCCATTGATCACTGTCCCCTGTCTTTACTGATCATTGACCACTGCCCATTGATCACCGTCTTTACTGACCACTGACCACTGACCATTGATCACCGTCTTTACTGATCATTGACCACTGCCCATTGATCCCTGTCTTTACTGACCACTGCCCATTGATCACTGTCCCCTGTTTTTACTGATCATTGACCACTGCCCATTGATCCCTGTCTTTACTGACCACTGCCCATTGATCCCTGTTCCCTGTCTTTACCGTTCATTGTCCATTGCTCACTGTTCATTGTCTCCCGCCATGCAGACCCAATTCGTCGATTACGTCAAAATCTACTTTACCAGCGGCAAGGGCGGCAACGGCGTCGTATCCTGGCGTCGGGAAAAATACGTGGCCCAGGGCGGCCCAGACGGCGGCGACGGTGGTCGCGGGGGGCATATCATCTTGCGGGGCAATCCTCAGCTCTGGACCCTGTTGGACCTCAAATACCGCAAGTTTATCAAGGCAGAGCCGGGGCAGAATGGCAGCGGGGCCAAAAAGACTGGCCGCGAAGGGCAAGATGAGATTCTGGAAGTGCCATTGGGCACCACGGTCAAAAACGCCGAAACGGGCGAGGTGCTGGGCGAGGTGCTACACGATAGACAGGAGTTGGTTCTGCTCGAAGGCGGCCATGGCGGCAAGGGCAATTGGGCGTTTCGGTCGGCTACCAATCAGGCGCCTGATTACGCGACCCCCGGCGGGGATGCTCAGGAACTCACCGCCATCCTCGAGCTCAAGGTGCTGGCCGACGTGGGGCTGGTGGGCTTTCCCAACGCGGGCAAATCGACCCTGCTCTCGGTGCTCAGCGCGGCCAAGCCCAAAATTGCCGATTACCCCTTTACCACCCTGACCCCCAACTTGGGCATCGTCGGCTACCGCGACCAGCTCTCTTTCGTGATCGCCGACATCCCTGGCATCATCGAGGACGCGCATCAGGGCAAAGGCCTGGGTACTCAGTTTTTGCGGCACATCGAGCGCAACAGCGTCCTGCTCTTCATGGTGCCGGTCGATGCCGACGATATCGCCGAGCAGTATCGCATCCTTTCCCGCGAATTGGAACTCTACAACCCCGAGCTACTGCACAAGCCTCGATTGTTGGCCCTCAGCAAAGCCGACATGGTGGATCGAGAACTGAAGGAAGAAATGGCAGCCGAAGTCGTCCATTTAGGGGTTGAGGTGCTATTTATCTCGTCGGTGGCTCAGCAAGGGTTGGCCGAGCTGAAAGATCGCCTCTGGCAATTGCTGAACGATTGAGAGATCAAACCGTGGAATTGGCTTGGACTTGTTGGAGGGTTTTCCTTTTTTTGCAGTTCAGAATTCAGCAGGGTAGGGTGCATCGCGGATTAATCACCTGGATTGCTGCAAACCCCCTGGTTGTCAGTGGCCCACCTCGAAGTGGGAGACACGCTGATACACACCACTAATGTCTGATCTAACATGGCAAAACAAGTCAAAGGTAGAGGCCAGGAAGAGCCAGAATTGGAGCAGGAGCAATTCGAAGAAGGAGAGTCTGGCGGCATCGTGTCCCTACTTGAAGAAAACAGCCGCCTGCTGATCATTATTGCCGGCGTACTCATCTTGTTGATCGGAGGCTTTGTCGGTTATCGCTACCTCGAAACGCAGAAAGACGAAGAGGCGCAGGCCGAGATGTTTCAGGCCGCCAAGTACTTCGAAGCTGACTCGTTAGATCTGGCTCTGGAGGGCGATGGCGCTTACCCGGGCTTGCTAGACATCATTGATGAATACGGTAGCACCCCTGCGGCCAACATGTCGCGGTACTACACTGGGGTCATTTACCTGAAAAAAGGAGACATTCAGGCGGGCATCGATTATCTCGAAGATGTATCCACCGGAGACGATATGCTCTCTATGGCGACCTACACCGCGCTGGGATTTGCGTACGAAGCAATCAAAGACGTGGAGAAAGCGGCTGATCTTTTCGAAAAAGCCGCTTATACCCCCGAAGAAAACGAGCAGCTCACCCCCATGCTGCTGCTCAAAGCTGGAGAGAACTACGAAGCCGCTGGAGATCCCGAGCAAGCACTCGAACTCTACCGCAAGATCAAAGCAGAGTATCCCAATAGTCAGGAAGGTCGGGGTATCGAGAAATACATCGGACGCGCTAGCTCATGAGTGATCCCCAGGCACATGACCTCTCTGGCATCCAGTATATGGGTAATGGCCGCCATCACAGTGATCGCGTGGTGGTTGTGGTCGCCAAATGGAATCCCGAGGTCACCGAGCTGCTCTACCAAGGTGCCAAAGAGATCCTGATCCAGCAGGAGGTACGCCCCGAAAATATCCTGCGCTATGATGTGCCGGGGTCCTTCGAATTACCCTTTGGGGCTCACCTCGCTCTCAACAAGCACAGCAACCTCGATGGCGTGATTTGCCTGGGCTGCCTCATTCAGGGAGAGACCCGCCACTTCGAATTCATCGCTCAGGCGGTGGCTCAGGGGGTTATCCGCGTGAGTCTGGATCACACCCGTCCCGTCATGTTTGGGGTGCTCACCACCGATACCCAAGAGCAAGCCCTGGCTCGCGCCGGTGGCCACTTTGGCAACAAAGGCGCAGAGGCCGCCGTAGCGATGCTAGAGATGATCGACCTAGAGCGCGGCGAATGATCCGCTCCATAGCGCCTGACAGGTTTCGATGGCCTCAACAGCCATTCCCTCTTCAGCGCCTCGTTGTTTTTAGTCGATAAAATCCGCATGTTACGGGTATGAAACGCGCATCTTTCATCCTGTGCTTGCTCTGTGTGCTGTTGCTGCTAGGGGCTTGCCGTACGCGCCAAGCCTCTCGCTCTACCGCCAAGCATCCGGTGCGCCGCTACTTGCCGCCAGAAGTGCGCGACCTGTATTTTGGGCTGCCCCTGGCGACCTTTCTTGGGCAAAAGCGCGACCTGACCCGCCCGGCAGGAGAGACAGATTTTCGCATCATTTTGATAGAGGCGTTTGACAAGGCACAAGCTGAGTCGGCGGTGTACTACTTCGACGCCGACGGCGACGAGCCCCTATACGAGATCATCGCGATCTACCCCGACGAGGCTACCCGTGATGCCGTCGTGGCTGACCTCTTGGGCGAGCCCAACTATCAGGGTAGCGAATGGCGCTATGACAGTGGAGAGGGCTATCCCATCTGGGCCTGGACCTTCAAGCAGAAGTTGGTGATCGCGGCTATTCTGCCTAACACGGAGTGGGCCGATGAGGAGTGATTTATCATCAGGAATGGAAGATTCGAGAGGAAGTCGATTTTCTTCCGAAGCACGCATTTCAAATTTCTCTTCCAACCTTCGGGTTGCCTCTCCGTCCTTGAACTGAGTTAGCCGAAAAGCTGAAGTCATTGCATAGAGTACGACGAACATCAACTTACACGCCGATCTGATCGAAGCCTCAAAGCGAGGCGACCGCATGGCGCAGTCTCGCCTGTACCAACTGTACAGCCGCGCGATGTATAACATCTGCATCCGGATGCTGGGCGATTCTGCCGCAGCAGAAGATGCCCTGCAAGAGGCTTTCGTCAATGCCTTTCGCAAGCTGCACCTCTTCGAAGGCCGCTCTTCGTTTGGGGCCTGGCTCAAGCGCATCGTGATCAACAAGTGTCTGAGCATCCTGAACAAAAAGCAGATGTTCACCGAGCCGATCGACGAGCGGGTGATGCAGGAGCCAGATACCGACGGCCACGATGGCGGGTATC
>CAYVAP010000560.1:0-3794 GCA_964449365.1 uncultured Bacteroidia bacterium | reverse complement strand
GGTTGGAGTAGGTGTGGCTCACAAAGAGGCCGTTGCCCATGTTGCCATCACCCAGATTCCAGAAGTAGCCGGTAATGGTGCCATCGGCGTCGGAAGAGCCACTCGCGTCGAAGTTGACCGTAACCGGGGCGTAGGCTTGGATACTGGTGTAGGTGATGGCTGGGATGGGGTCAACCGGGTCGACAGGCTCGGGTTCGCTGCTGGGCATATTGCTGCATACATCCTGAGCGGCTTCATCGCTGTCTCCCGTGCGGGCGATCCACTGCGAGAAATTAAGAGTCTCTTTAGATCCTTGTCCAACTCTCCAAAAGGCTTGAAATCCACTCCCTGGGTAGTCATTTGGTCCGACTGTGCCGAAGAACCCCTCCACATTATTGTTCTCCCAGTCTTCCACTGCGTATTGACGACCCGTAGCTTGGGTAAAATCATTGTTGATGATATCTGTACCACTCAGTGGTACATCTCTCGCATCGGCTCCATCATCAATGAGAAGGATATTGGCACGAACCGCCTGCCCAATCATTTCATTGTTGCGAATGACACAATTGATCGTGTTGTGGAAATAGATGTGGCTGATCAGTTTGTCGCTCCCAGTGATTTGGTTACAGGAGACCTCGACATTTTCCGATAGATCATCGAGATAGATGCCCATCACGGGGCTGTATTGGCTCGTAGGGCTGGTGTAGACCGCGTTGAGGTTGCTGATGACATTGCGGCGAATGACCGAGTTGCCTGGTCCGGGGGGCCATTTGTGGCGCCAGGTGTAGATCGCTCCCAGATCTTGCTTGACCCCCACCGCACGGGTGATGATGTTTTCTTCGATGACGATGTTTTCATCTCCGAGGTCAACGCGGATAGCAGGGCCGCCCGTACGGTCGATGGTGTTGCGGGCAATGGTGCCGCCTTGATAACTCCCGCCGACCTGGCCAGTCGAATTTTGGCTACAATAGATGCCAGTGAACGTGTAAACGTCGCCGGATTTGTAGCCCAGTCGATCGACTCGGTTGATGGTATTGTCAGTGATCTGGTAGCGTTCGGTGTTCAACAGGTAGATACCTGTGTTGTTCATGTCGCTAATGGTACAGCCCTTAATCTGGATGTCATCCAAGCCCCCGCCATAAATGGCTCCGAGGTTACAGCCGTACTCAAAGGTGCAGTCCTCAAATACTAGATTGGAAGTACTTTGAGCGTAAAAAAAGCAGTCCTGCGCGCCTTTGAAGTGTAAGCCTTTGACCTGAACATCGCTAGACTGGATTCTGTGAGTCGCTTTGATCGTGATGCCACCGTAGGGCACCTCGGTATAGTCCGGCACCATGACGTTGCCAGCGTTTTGGCTTTGGACTTGCCCATTGTACCAAATCCACTCTCCTTCTTGCAGGAGTGAGGGGTGATCGGAGAGTATATACAAGGTTGGGGCGTAATGAACGTCGGTCACCCATACGCCTCTGTTGAGACTGACGGTGGAACCGTTGTAACCCGTAACCATGCGATCATCTAGATCCCAGAGGTTAGAACGAAAGATGATTTTGGCTCCAGTGATGTTGTTCGGAAGCCCGGCGGCTTGAAACGTAGCCGCTCCGCCGTTTTGGCCGCTTTCGTTAACGATCCAATCCGGGTCGTAGGGAAAAGTGGCCTTGCCCAGCTCTTGTAAGGTACCTTCGCTCACGGCGGTGGCTGGCTCCAAGCCAGGGTCGGCCTCGCTAGCAGGCTTGAGATGAACGACAATAGGATCGGCTCCCGTGCCGTAGCGCGGTACTGTGATGGGCGTGGTAATGCGTACTTGCCCTTCATGCACTTCCCCTGCACGCAACGCGACTACAGAGCCAGCAGGGCGACCAGTGATCTGGCTCAGACTACGCTTGGGCGCATTGCGGGTGCCCGGGTTTGCGTCGTCCCCATTACTCGAAAGAAACAGCGTGTCCTGTGCAGTGGCGGTGGCCAGGCTCAGCAATAGCAAGGTGATGCCAAACACCGATCGAGCCAAGGCGCCCGCCAGTGTCGTGTCAAACTTTTTCATGTGAATGGTTTTACCTACCTAAAAATGTTTTAAAATCTCGCTTGTGTCATTTGTAACAGTCGGCTTCACTCTCCCCAGAGTTATGATTTGAAGCGGCAGCTAAAAAGACAGCTCAAGCGAGGTATTTTCCCAAATACACATACAAAACGAACCTCCGCTTCGCGTTCGTATATGTCAATACGAGAGGTGTAAGGATCGAGGGATAGAAATACCATTGTGGCTATAATCATTTGATAGTATGCATTTTTGGCTAATTGATTATTTCTATTGACTTAAATAAAATGTAAGCATGTAACCTTCTTCCATTAGCATAGAAAACCCCTCATAGCTCTTTGATAAATAGCATACCAAATAACTCCCCGAAACTTCGTCGATAGCGATAAGAGCTTTGATGGTAAATGAGGGGCATCGCTTAGGCGACTCATCAAGCCATCTTTAGGCTATTTACGAATCGTAATATTTTGGCTGCTTTTCACTTTTTAAATCGGCCAATCCCCTCGATAAGCCTCCTTTTTACAATAGTCCGTTCAGTTTTGGGCATTGGCTTAGGTCATGGTCCCGTACTGTAGAATGGTCTCAAGGGTATCTAGATTTAAGTCCAAGTCAGCTTCAGAGGTGAGTTGGGAGAAAATCCACTGAAGAAAAGCCTCGTTATATGCCCTTCTGGTGAAGTTGTTGAGGCAAGGGGCCGAATCTTGTTGGCTTCGGCACATTCTAACGAGGTTGATAGCGGCGAGGCTCATGTTAAAATGAAAGTGGAGTTTATTGGCCTCTCTAGCTTGGCAGTGAGCAAGTCCAGTGAACTGCTTGGCGTCGCGAAAGAGGAACTCGATCTGGAAACGGAGTTGGTAGAAAAAAACAATCGTTCTGGGATCGAAGTCCACTTGAGAGCAGGCCAGGAGGATGTATTTTCGGGTACGGGTGTTGAGCAGTAGGACCACGCGTAGGTTTCGTTTGAGCGAGGGGCTGTTGAGGCGCTGGTGATAGAGGTGTATGTGAGGATACTTGTAATCGGGGCCAAGCTCATGCCAGCGGGAGAGGTCTTGGGGATTGACTTTCCCATCGTAATGCTTCCTGCGCCCTTTGCCTTTGGATTGCTTGCCTTGATAAAGGTAGCGAAGGTTGGCATCAGCCCGTAGCTTGGTGATCAAATGCTTGCCTTCCTCGGCAAAAGCGTCGAAGACTTTTGCCTTGGCATAGAAGCCATCAGCCACAAAGTAAACCACCCCTTTGATTCGGCTCAGGCAACTGCGCCAGTGCATCAGATAGTAATCGGTACGAGTCAGGCATGAAGCATCAGCCTCGTTTGTGGCCAAGCCACTGGGGGTTTGCTCGGCGTATAGGCTCCAGGCCTGACCACTGCTTGGGTCAATCAGCGCCAGCAAGCTCAGTTCTAGCCCTTGTTTGGCTCGCCCAGCTACCCCGGACCAGAATCGATCCAAGCCATAGGTATGCTTGCCCGCTTTGGGCAAATAACTCGCATCCAAGGCACCGATCACTTCCCGATTGACGCTCAGCCCCACCACCGACAGCAGCAACAAATTGAACTCCAGCCAGTCAAAGAACTTTCCAAACTGACGCCGAAAGGTTTGTTCACCTAAAGAACTGTGGGCGCATCTCATTTTGTCGCATCCGCTGCCAACCTTGTTATAACCGCAAAGCCTGCAAAGGTCGCAAATTGTGATCTCCTTCGAGTCCTTCGTGGTTAAGCGACATTTTGAGATGCACCCGCTAATTGTATCTCTCGCGGATCTCGCTAATGGTGCAGATCGAAGCA
>CAYVAP010000559.1:0-3802 GCA_964449365.1 uncultured Bacteroidia bacterium | reverse complement strand
GAGGCTAAGGAAGGCGAGAAAAATAACTCCCCTGATTCGGTCAGGGGCTTCGTTCTAGATCAAGGAGGGATGGTGAGGGTTTGGGGTTTTGGGGTTTTGAGATTTTGAGATGGTGGATGGTGAGATTTTGAGATAGTGAGATCCTGAGAGGGTGAGATCCTGGGACATTAGGACGTACGATCTCTTAGTCTCGACCTCTCGATCTCTCAACCTCTTATTTTCTAGCGAAGCAAGCCAACGTACTTTTTAAGCACTGTTAAAGTAGCAAAAATATGAAGTATAGCCAAAGCTTTGGCTTGGTCGTTATGTTTAAAAGCCCGAACTTCAAATCGAACTTTCCCCCTTCCATGAACCTAGACCGCATCACGCTCACTGATACCCCTAGCTTGCAGACACGCAGCGCTGCCCCTGAGCGCTACTTGTTGCACCGCGAATTGATCGGGGCTATCAACGCCGCTCTGGCCCTGGGGCAACCCTTGCTGCTCACCGGCGAGCCCGGCACCGGCAAGACCCGCTTGGCCTACCGCATTGCCCACGACCTGCATCAGCAGCAGCCCGACTTTCTGCCCGAGCCGCTGACCTTCATCACCAAGAGCAATGCTATCGCGCAGGAGCTGTTTTATCAGTACGATGCACTGCGACATTTTCACGACGCCAACGTCAAGCAGGCCCAGGCCGCTGCTGCGCCCGACATCGCCCACTACCTCGACCTGCAAGCCTACGGGCGGGCCATCGCCCTGACCAATGCCGAGGAAATCCGCAGCGGGCGCTTCCTCCAAGCCGAGCGGCCCCGCTCTTCGGTGGTGCTGATCGATGAGATCGACAAGGCCCCCCGCGACTTCCCCAACGATCTACTCAGCGAGGTAGAAAATGGCGAATTTCGCATCAAAGAGGCCCATCAGCACCTCATTCGCCAGGGCGAAGGGCAGCGCATCGTATTGGTGCTCACCAGCAATTCGGAGAAGCACCTGCCCGAAGCCTTTTTGCGGCGCTGCGTGTTTTACCACATTCCCTTTCCCGACGCCGAGCAGTTGCGGCGCATCGTACAGGCGCATTTTGGCGAAGATACCCATTACAGCCACGAGGCTCTGATCGAGCATTTTCTCCACATCCGCGAGACCGTGCGCAAGAAAAAGCCCGCTACCGCCGAACTGATCGCCTGGCTGCGCATCCTAGAACTGACCGACTTCCTGCGTTCCGGCCTGGACCTCCAGCGCCTCAACGTCGAGCAGCGCGCGCAGTTGCGCCTAAGCTACTCGGTGCTGGCCAAAACCCAAGAGGACCTGCGAGTCATCGAGGCGCGCTTCTTATGAGAAAGGGGGTAGGGCTGTTCTCCGCTGCCACGCTGAG
Source organism: uncultured Bacteroidia bacterium (assembly GCA_964449365.1). Taxonomy (GTDB): domain Bacteria; phylum Bacteroidota; class Bacteroidia; order J057; family J057; genus CAYVAP01. Next base: position 2,452 of record CAYVAP010000559.1, on the reverse strand, counting down.
GTGGCCTGGGCCAAGCCCCTCGTAAATCTACCCCATTATTCGTACCTTCCATTCATGAAGCGCTATCCCATCGGCATCCAGGATTTCGAGAAGCTGCGTCAAAGCGGCTATCTCTACGTGGACAAAACCCAGCAGATGTACGAGCTGCTGTCGGCTGGCGGGTACTTTTTCCTTTCCCGCCCGCGTCGCTTTGGCAAATCGCTGCTGATCAGCACGCTGAAGTATTTCTTCCTGGGAAGGCGCGATCTCTTCGAGGGGCTGTGGGTGGACCGGGAGGCCGAGCACGACTGGGCCGAGCATCCGGTGCTGCACTTTTCGTTTAGCACATTGGGGTATCAAGACCTGGGGCTAGAGTCGGCGCTGGATCAGGCGATAGATCTAAAAGCGAAGCAGTTTGGCCTAACATTGACTCGAAATGGCTTGGGACAAAAATTCGAAGAACTGATCCAAGCTATGGGAGCTGGCCCCCGCAAGGTGGTCCTGCTCATCGATGAGTACGACAAGCCCCTGGTCGATTACCTCGACGACCTGCCACAGGCGGAGCAGAACCGCGATACGCTCAAGACCTTTTTTTCCGTCCTAAAGGACGCCGATCCCTACTTGCGCTTTTTCCTCATCACGGGGGTGTCGAAGTTCAGTAAGGTGTCGCTGTTTTCGGACCTGAATAACCTGCTGGACATCACCATGGTGGACCGACATGCTACGTTGACGGGCTACACGCCAGCAGAAATGGATCAGTACTTCGGAGATGAATATGAGGCCCTGGCCCAAGCCAACCGCTTAAGTCTGGAGGAAGCCAAAGCGAAGATCCGGCTTTGGTACAACGGCTATCAGTGGTCCTTAGAGAAGCCCTTGTACAACCCTTTTTCGGTACTGAGCCTGTTTTACACCCACCGCTTCGCCAACTACTGGTGGGAGACCGGTACGCCGAGCTTCCTGCTCAAGGTCCTGAAGGACCAATTTCAATTTGACATGGAGGAGGTCGAAGCGGGGTCCAGCCTGCTCGACAGCTACACCCTCGACAACCTCGACTGGCGCAACCTCATGTTTCAGACTGGCTACCTGACCATCCAGCACTATGAGCCAGACTATCGCCTGTACACCCTGGGCTACCCCAACCTGGAGGTCAAGGACGCCATGGCACAGTACCTACTGGCCACCTTTCGCCACGGGCAAGCTGGCCAAACCCAGTCTATTTACGCGAACCTCAAGCGTGCGCTGGACAAGGGCGACCTGGAGAAAGTCATTGCGCAGGTCAACCTGCTCTTTTCCACCATCCCCTACCAGCTCTTCGACGCCAAGCGCGAAGGCTTCTTCCATGCCGTTTTACATCTAACTTTTCAAGGGCTAGGCCTGCTCACGCAGTCGGAGGTGAGCACCGCCAAGGGCCGGGTCGACACGGTGGTCCACAGCAAGAGTGGCATCTACGTGATGGAATTCAAGCTGGACGAATCGGCAGAAAGCGCCCTGGCCCAGATTCGCGATAAGCGCTACGGCTCGCCCTACCTGGAGCAGGGGCAGCCGGTTACGGCACTGGGGGTGAGCTTTTCCTCCGAGACCAAGGAAGTGGCGGAGTGGAAGGCCAGGCCCTACGCGGAACTGCTGGCGCAGGGGTGAGGGGGAGCAGGCGATTCGGAATTTGTCGTTCGAAATAGGGTGGCAGTGTACTTCGACAGGCTCAGCCAGCGACAACCTGTGGTGTACAGAGACCAGAGATGCGTTCGCACTGCTTCTCGCCCAGGAAAATGCGACCCTCCCACGAAAAAATCCGTATCTTTTGGCATAGATAATCAGAATCACCTGACCCAACAGATCACCTGCGAGCCGCTCCGTGCAACATTTCCTGCTTGAGGATCGCTGTCCACGGTTCAATCTCCACTGATCATTGTCCTCTGATCACTGTTCACTGCCCATGCGACTACCTCTCCAACTCCTCCTCGACCAGCTCGCCCAGAGCGGCCTTCCCCTCGACCCTTCCACTCACCTGCGCGTGCAGCAATTGCTGCATCAGGCAGGTAGCGACCTGTTGCAACGCAACGACTGGGAAGGATTGCGCCTCCTGCTCGGGCCGGTTATCGCCCGGGATGAGGCCGAACGCGCCACCTTCGACGCGGTGTTTGAGGAGCGTTTTTTACCAGCCATTCAGCGGGTGGAAGACGAGGCGCCGGAGGCGGTCGCCGAAGCGGCTGATTCCTTTGCCACGGTGGGAGAACAAGTCCATAAGCGCCGCATCGCGCTGTATCTGAGCGCGGCGGTGTTGGCTATGCTGCTCTTAGTGGTGGGGGGAAGTTGGTTTCGGTCGGCTGCGCCTGCCTCCCATCAGCCTGCGGTCGCCAGGCAAGACACCGAGACGACGGACGAGTTCGATCAGCCTGTTGCCCCCGCCGAAGCGGATGAGACAGCCAAGCAGTCTCTGCCGATCACCTATGATCCGACGAAGCTGTATTACCAC
>CAYVAP010000558.1:0-3817 GCA_964449365.1 uncultured Bacteroidia bacterium | reverse complement strand
GGCTTGGGGAGATTTTATTTGTCCAGTTTTTACCATAGCACTTTCGGAAGGGTCGCGAGACGGTTGACTTGAGTGGTTGTCACAGTAGCTGTTGGTTGAGGAGAGCCAGGGCCAGGTTTCGCTCACGGGCGCGCCCTACGCGGATGGCGTCGATCAGGGCGAGGAGCGCATAAAGCGGTGGATCAAGTTGTATCGCCTGGGTTACCGAGGGATAGAGCGGGAGAATGCTCTGGCCGCGCACCTTGCCCTTGGCGGAGGGCCAGACGTAGATCTCTTCGCTCACGATCTCCTCGCTCAGCGGAGGGGCGCTGTGCGCGGTGGGGATGCCCCGCTGCACCTTGCCGGGTTGCTGCGGAAAGGCATAGGGCAAGCCATGTTGGATGAAGTTCAGCAGGAGCTGAGGTTGCACTTTGCGCCCCCCGTCATAGAGCAGGCGGGCGTAGGCAGAGCGCTTGAGGGAGGTGCTGATCTCCGATTGGCTCATGAAGAGCGCATGGGCCAGGTCGATCTGGGTCCAGTTGTCTTCCTTCATCAGGCAGAGCTTGAGCAGGACCAGGATGTCCTGGGGACGCATGGCGGGAATAGGTTTGGCGGCCATCATGATCAATTATCGAGATACGCAATAATGGCACATAACTAGCTTAAAACCAAGTTTTTCATACAGGTTATTTTGTATTGCGATATGCGATAAATTCCCGATTGGCCTTCCCTGCCTAAAAGATCTGGTTGATCAACGACTTGTGCAGGGCGCGAGCCATCAGGAGCTGGAACCCGCCTAGGCAGGTGGGCCCGCGGTGATCGGCACATTAACTCGCCCTATGACCTCGGCTAAGTCCTTCAGTCCCGCCGCACCGCTACGACCTTGATGTTTTCCACAAAGACGGAATTCCCACGGATACCTCCGTCGGTCAAAATCAAGCTATCCCCCCTTATTTCGAATAAGAACTGATCGTCGATTCGTAGTGAGTCGTTGAATTGGGGTGAGCTAGGTGGTAAACGGTGAAGTTCCCCCCACTCATTGGACCACTGAAGGTGATTTATAATTGATTCAAAGAAACGAATTTCTCAGTCTTAAAAGAGTTAATTCCTGCTGAGCTAGCCCAAAGTGCGTTTCTTTCGGGGTTGCCTAGTTTAAGCTTTGATGGAGGCGAATTTCGTTGTAGCGGAAGATCCCATTGGCGATTCACTGGTAAGCTTCTAACCCATCGCTGTAGCAGAATGCATAAACTTCCTCATATTTCAAACTTCGCCATAGTCGTTCCACCAAAATGTTGTCTACAAAGCGGCCTTTTCCGTCGTGGCTGACTTTGACTTTTCTTTTCAACAGCCTCCCGGTGAACGGGGACGAGGTGAATTGGCTGCCTTGGTCCGAGTTAAAGATCTCAGGCTGGGCTATACTCAAGGCCCCCTCTATTCGTTGAGACAAAACTGAATCTCCGTGCTATTAGATAGTTCCCAAGCCAGGATATAACGACTGAAGAGGTCCATGATAGCCATCAGGTAAAAGAAGCCTCCCTCGACAGGTATGTAGGTGATATCGGTGGCCCACACTTGATTGGCCCTGTTGATCTTTAGCCCCTTGAGCAAATATGGAAACACCTGATGATCAGACGACTGGATGCTCGTCTTGGGGGCGGGCTTGGGGTTACGCCTAGACGTGGACTTCTTTGTGAAAATATAGGGAAACAACTAGTTGTTAGGGATTAAATCAAAATCTCTCCATATGCAATTTTTTAGATGTATTTGCTTAACTTTACCGTTAACCTGCGTTCATCTGCCAGGCAGCATGGTGTTGGGATAGAAGCAGGTCTTCCCCTGGTCTGGCCTCGCCCCGATGCCTCCGCCGAAACGTTGCCACTTCCAACATCCACCCACCCTTTGCCCTTCGTAAGCCAACAAACCCCCCACTTGCAAGTTGAACAATTATTGACCGACTCAAACCCACCTTGATTCATGCCCCATGTCCAGATCCCTCCTCCTCTACGCAACATCTTACGTTTGCTTCTCAAAATCGCGGCGTGGACGCTAGGGGGCATGGTGCTCGTGTTCCTGATTCTGTACTTGGTGATTCAAATCCCTAGTGTACAGCAACGGGGCATCGACGAAGCCACCGCTTTCGTGCGCGAACAAACCGGCACCGACGTACAGGTCGAGCGGCTGACGGTCGATTTCTGGCACACCCTCGTCATCGAGGGCGTCTACCTCGAAGATGAACGGCAGGATACCCTGCTTCATGTAGGGCGTTTGGGGGTCAACCTCGGGCTGCTGCACCTGCTGCGCCAGGAGGTTTTCGTGGACGAGATTTTCCTTACCGACGTAACCGCCCGCCTGCAGCGCCAGGACAGCGTTTACAACTTTCAGTTTCTGATCGATGCCTTCGCCAGCGCCGACAGCGCCGCAGTCGATACCGTGGCCGAAGTCCCCGCCGACACCGCGAGCGGCGACATTCCCTGGAAAGTCGGCTTCGAGCGCATCCGCTTGAGCAACATCGACGCCCGGGTAGATGATCAGACCAGCGGCTTCCTGGCCGAGCTGCGCCTGGGCGAATTTACCATTGACAACGACCAACTCGACCTCAACGCCCAGCGCCTGCACCTGCGCGACATCTCGCTGGATGAAACCTACCTCGGCTACCAGATCTTCAAGCCCGCCCCGCCCGACACCACCCCCAGCGAGCCGCTCTCCTTCCCCGGCTTTGGCTGGGAGGTGCTGGTGGACAACTTCGCATTGGACGACATCGGGGTGCTGTTTCGCGACCACACCCAGCCCGCCGCCGACAGCGGCGCGATCGATTATGCCCACCTGCGGCTGCGCGATTTGGCGCTGCACATCGCCGAGATCGAGCTGACGCCCGCGCGCATCGCCGCCAAGCTGCAAACCCTGCGCCTGCGCGACCGCAGTGGCCTGCAAGTCAACGACCTGGACGGGCAACTGAGCTGGACGCCCCGCGAAATCCTGGTAGAAAACTTCGAACTGGCCCTGCCCGAAAGCCGCATCCGCAACCGCTCTACCCTGCGCTATCCCGACCTCAGCGCCCTGGAAAACTTCGACGCGCGCCTGCAACTGACAACCGACCTGAGCGGTACCAGCCTGGCCTTTCGCGAAGTGGTACGCTTTGTCCCCGACCTGCGGCAGACCATCAACGCCGACAGCAGCTTTGCCCTGCGAGTCGATGGCCGAATTTCCGGCACCCCTGCCAAGCTGCGGGGTGAGCAGTTGCGCATTCGCAGTGGGCAACGCACCGGGCTGGCGGCCAACTTCACCGTCAGCCGCTTGATGCAGCCCGACAGCATGCAGATCGACCTGCGGCTGGACAGCCTCACCACCCGCAGCACCGAACTGGCGCAGTTGTTGACCTTGGCCTTGCCGCCTGAAGTCATGCCCTTCGGAGATGTGCGCTATCAGGCCACCTACCGGGGCGGTGTGTACGGCGGCGATTTCCAGGGAGAACTGCGCAGCAACGCCGGGGGGCTGACCCATGACCTCTTCGCTGACCTCGACTCGGGCTACACCAATGGCCGCTACCGGGGCGAGCTGGCCTTGCAGCAGCTTGACTTGGGGGCCATTCTAGCCAATGACTCGTTGGGTCCGCTTACCTTCGAGGCGACCTTTGACGGACGGGGGCTGGCCCTGGCCGACCTCGACACCCGCCTGGATGCGGTGGTGCGTGAGGCTACCTTCAATGGCTACGCTTACCAAGACCTCGAAATTCACGGGCAGGTCGAGCAGCAGTCTTTTCGGGGGGGCATTGACCTGAGAGATCCCAATTTGCGCCTCGATTTCGACGGCGAAGTGAACCTCAACGACAGCCTGCCCC
>CAYVAP010000557.1:0-3818 GCA_964449365.1 uncultured Bacteroidia bacterium | reverse complement strand
ACCACCTCGTAATTGTCGCGGATACGCAGCCCGAGTAGATGCGACTCGCGCAGGGGATACGTCAGGTGTACGGGCAAGGCTCGCTCTTCGTCAGAGAAGGGATTTTCTGCCACTTGCTTGGTCATCATGGGCTGGATGATGATCAGGTCGTCGATCTTTTCGGCGAAGTCTCTGGTTTGCAGGGTACAACTCACCGTGATGGGCTCGCCGCTGGTTTCGAGGTTTTCGATGGCGTAGTCCATCACCTCGGTTTGTTCCATCCCCGTCAGCACCACCCGGCGCAGGTAGTCCTCCGGATTTTGGGTCAGTTCATGGGCGCGCTCCCGCTCTAGCGCGGCGCTGTAGGCCTGATGGGTGACGCTGATATCGCCGGTCATCAGCCCTTCCTGGTTGAGGGTAAAGCGACTATAGGTAAAGCGTACGATTTGATTTTGGGACTGCAGGCGTATCCAGCTACCGCCCTGATCGTCGAGCTTGTAGCCAGCCTGGTTGAGGTCTTCGCGGGGCAATACGCCTAGTTCATCGAGGTCGCTGAGCACATCAAACAACCACTCGGTACCGCCAATGCGAATGCTGCCGATGAGGTGATTGAACTGCCCAAGGTTGGCCGCGACCACCTGTACGGGCCCATGGCTGCGGGTGCTAAGCAATACCGGATCTACCTCGATCCCTGCTTCTCGCATGATCGACATGGCCAGCAGGTTGAGGCTCGCACTGCTGCCGCGCTGCTGCTCGATCACCCGGTCGAGCCGCTCGGGGCGCCAGTCGTAGGTGCTGTCCCAGGCAAAGGTTTGCTGCACCCAGCGATAGATAGCCTGGGCTTGGTTGAAGGGGCCAGTCTCATCGCGGGTGATGCGCTTGGCCGTTTGTTGGAAGTAATTGCGGCGTTTGCGCAGTTTGGTGCGGCGCAGTTGGCGGCTAGCGTAGCGGTTGAGCTGATTCCAATTGCGAAACACCCCCTGCACGGCGTTGCCTTCCAAGGCACCTGTCAACTGAAAGCGCAGGCCCGGCAACAAGCGCTGATCGGTGGGGCTAAACTCGACTTGTTCCAGGGCAGGAATGTGCCGCAAGAGGTAGATCTGATGGGTACCAGGACGTAGTTGGTTGATGGCCTGGCGATCTTGGCTACCCCCCAGACTGAAGGGGCGGTTGAGACTGCCAGAGCTGGCTTGGCTTTGATATTGCACAGGCTCTTCGAGCATCACCACGTTGCGCAGGTCACCCTGCATTACCCGCTGGTAATTATGCGTCGCGGGCAGGGTGAGGTGAAACTCACTGTGCAGCACGGGATATTTTTGCTGAAAAATCCACGGCTCTAGGATGTCGAGCCGATTAGTATAGTAGGTATACCGATACTCGATCACGGAGCCAACTTTGGCCAAGGGAAAGCGAAAAGCAAACTGCCGATGGCGGCGATCGATGGGCTCGTCGCGTAGCTCGCGCCGATCTACCTTGAACTGCACCACCTCACCTGTGGGATTGAGGCCATAGGTAGCGGCTTTGAGCTCGGTGACATGTCGCTGGGCAGAGGGATAGGTGAGGGTAAAATGGGTGGCTTTCAGCCCAGCCTCCGATAAAATCTTGATGCGACGATGGAAAGTGTAGGCCATCACCTGTTTGTTGCCCAACCACTGCAGAGTAGCAAAGCCTAAGTCGGCCAAGATCACGGCGTCTGCCGAGGTATCGGGCTCATAGCGAGTCATTTCCAGCCATTGCGGAGCAACCTGGCCATACTCGATGGTTTCTAGCTCCTCAAGGTTGGGAGTGGTGGGTTGGGCAAAAACGGTCGCTGCGGCCATCCAGAGCCACCAGTTGCACACAATGCGTCGCATAATCGGATAGAAGTTGAGAGAGCCATGCAAACACACGGCTTCTGGGTCATCTGCCCTTATGAAAATACCTCCCGGAGCGAAAAGCGTCAAATGAAAGTTTGACCCATCGCCAAACCATCGCCTGGCCAAGGGCTTCAGCCCAGCAGGGTGAGCAGGTCTTTGCGCAATTGCTCAGGCTCGATGTCCAGGCCCCCTTGCCCCTCGATGTACATCACGCTGAGGCCCCGTTTGGCATCGATCAGCTCATCGGTGGTTTCGCGCATAAAGACGTGTACATCCATGGGCAGGGGGGTACAGTTGAGCCAGTCGCCCTGACGGCAAGCCTCGGCCAGGTTTACGTCGGGCCACAGAGGCAGGCGCTCGCGCTCTCCATCATGGCTAAGGGCCCAGCCAAACTGGTCCTCATCATACAGGCCCCAGATTTCCTGCTGCTGAGCGATCAGTTTAACGAAGGCAACATATTGCTCGCGAGGTGGTAGGGAAACCAGTTGCTCAGGGGTAAAAGTGTTCATAAGGAAAACAAACGGTTTGCCCTTTTTTAAACGTAAGCCCTAGCCTGCGGATACAATCAAATCGAGTTTTCTGCTAATGCGAAGAGGTCGCGTACCCCACTAGTTGGTACTGCCCCCCTACCCGACCGATAAAGTAGACCATGCCCATCAGGTGGTCTTGGTCGCGGCGGCTGATGAGGGTAGAATATCCCGCAGGATGATCGAGAGTCTTGATCTGATAAGGGCTCAGGTCGGTAGGGGCCAGCGCCTGAGCAGGAATGAATAGCAGCAGCGAATCGGCCTCTGGCCAGATGATCTCCCGGTAATGAGCCATGAACTCGGCTTCGCTCACTGGCATACCAAAGCTGTACAGCGGGAAAGCTACGTGCTCACGCATGGCCTGTGGATCACCCGTGGCTACGGTGCTTTGCATTTGCTGCCAAAATGCCCGGAGCTGAGCCACCGAGTCGGGTATGGTGGACGACTCGCCAGCGGCTAAAGACGCAGGTACGGTCGAGGCACTGCTGTGAGACGAAGAAGACCCACAGCCAAGCCAGGTGATCACAGTGGTCACCAGCGCTAGCACAAAAAACAGTCGCATGGTTCGATCATTGAAACAGGGCAGTACCAGAGATACCCTCTCCAAAACCAAGACCAAACTGACACCTTTCCTCTGTCTTTCGGCAAAGGTAATGCCCTGCACCATTTCACGCAGGTTGTTCCTCTGTGGCGGAGCTTCGGACTCGCTCTACGGCGCACAAGCTACGGTACATCTGGGGTCTCTTTTTGGTTTGAGAGCAAACTACGCCCCTCATGTATCGTCATTGCCCCGCCAAGGGCTTGCCTAAGCTCCTTCAAGCATCTTACAGCGCGCGGCTGAGTTGCTCTAGCACCTCGCGGGCTTCTTCCACCGAGTGAACCTTGTAGCGGGCATCGGTACGGTTGAGCCCCACCTTGATGGTGTAGGCTGTTTGTGGCATGGCACGGAAGGTGTCTTCGTCGGTGTGGTCATCCCCAATCGCTAGTAAAAACGCCCAATCCTGGCGCTTGAGCCAGCGACTCGCGGCTTTGCCCTTGTCGATGCCGGCGTTGCGGATCTCGACCACCTTGTTGCCCTCCAGCACCTGCAGGTTGTGGTTGGCGGTGAGGTAGACCAGCTCATCGCGGATTTCGCGTACGCGGTTGGCCCCCAGCTCATTGTCGATCTGCCGATAGTGCCAGGCCAGGGTGTAGTCTTTTTCCTCAATGAATGAACCGGGGGTGCGCTGCACCAGGTTTTCGAGGATCGGCATGACGGTGGGCTTCCAGGCGTCGAGTACGTTTTCATTGAGGTGCCACTCGTTGCCATCCCAGAGCCATACCCCATGCTCAGAGACGATTTCGATGCCCGTTTCGCCCAGCCACTGCTCGAGGGTATAGCGGTCGCGCCCGCTAATGATCACCACGCTGGTGCCCTCCTGCTGGTGAAAGCGAATGAGCATGTCGTGGAGCTGCT
>CAYVAP010000556.1:0-3835 GCA_964449365.1 uncultured Bacteroidia bacterium | reverse complement strand
ACGCGGTTCCCTTTTTTTTGTGACCTGTGGGAGACCAAGATGGGGCTGATTGGCCGTTGGCAGCGGCATTGCTCACCACTCAGCCAAATGAAATCAGCAGCGTATTTTTCTCCACTGAGGCTTTTTCTTTGACGTGAATCTTGCTGACCACCCCATCGCCGGGCGATTTGATCACGTGTTCCATCTTCATGGCTTCGAGAATCAGCAGCGGATCGCCTTTCTTTACCGCTTGTCCTTGGTTTACCTTGAGGCTATGAATCAAGCCGGGCATAGGAGCCTTGAGGCTGTCGAGCTTTTTGGCCATGGCCTGCTCCATGCCCAATTCCTTGAGCAGCTTTTCGATGCGGGTCTGAATCCTGACCTTGGTGCGCTTGCCGTTGATGCTGAGAACGACCTCTCGGTTTTCAGCATCGATTTTTTGGATAAAAACATCGTAAGAGGCATTGCCGTGAAGGGCCTGCCAAAGCTGCTCGTTGAGGCGGTTGAGATCGACATCTATGGGTTGGCCGTCGATGAGAAACTGCTGATCACGCTGGTCGAGCTGGAACTGGTAGTTTTCGAGGAATGCTTCGGTCATGGGACGCTGCGAGTTGTCGGTTGAGAGAAGATAGGCGGGGTAAAGAGTCATCCCATCGCCTTTATGAGGCCGATAAGATAGGCATTCGAAGCGAAAGTTATGCAGTGATTCCCGCCTTCCTACTCCGTCGCGAAGGCTTAGTTTTCCACTTTCTCTTTTGGGTGGCGTTGGCGGCGGCGGAATCGGTTGCGGCGTGGGTTTTCTTTGTCGAAGGTGATGAGCAGGGCCGGCAGGAACAGGAGGTTGCTAAACATAGCGATGGCCAAGGTCATAGAGGTAAGCAGGCCCAAGGCTTGGGTGCCTCCAAAATCAGAGGCGGTAAAGGCCGCAAAGCCACAAAACAGGATCAGGGAGGTGTAGATCATGCTCACGCCGGTATCCCGAAATGAGTTGGAGACAGCCTGCCGAATACTATCGCCCACCTTGCGCGCGAGTCGATAACGGGCCAGAAAGTGGATCGAGTCATCTACCGCGATACCAAAGGCCACCCCAAACACCAAGGCGGTAGAGGGCTTGAGCGCAATGCCTGCAAATCCCATCACGCCGGCTACCATCAGCAGGGGCAAGACGTTGGGCACCAGACTGATGAGTACCATGCGAAAGGACCTGAAGAGGACGCCCATCAGCACCGCGATGATGCCAAAGGCGATGATCAAGCTTTTGAGCAGGTTGTCGATCAGGGCTTCGTTGGACTTGATGTAGATCGGCGTAGTGCCAGTGACATCTACGTCATAATTCTTTTGGTCAAAAATGGCTTGAATGTCGGCTCGTACCGAGTCGACCAACTTTTCCATTTTCACCGAACCGATGTCGCGCACCGAAGCCGAGACGCGCGTGACCCGCATGGCCGTATCCGTGAGCGACTTTTGCAACGACAACTCCCCGAACGCCTCGGTGTTGCGCGCGTAGTCGGCGATAAAGTTGTACTCATTGCGGGTGGGCATGTCGTACTGGAGAGGTAGCCCCCCAAAAAAAGCCTGTCGGAAAAACTTGGCAAAATCGGCCACGCTCAGGCTGCGGCTTAACTCAGGGTAGGTGGCCAGGCTATCTTGCAGCTCTGCAATATCTTTGAGAGCCCGGCGGCGAAAGACTCCGTTGGGCCGCTTGGTGTCAATGACGATTTCGAAGGGCAGTGCCCCGTCGAAGCGCTCCTCTACAAACCGAAGGTCCTGCATCACGCGGCTATCCTGCGGGATGTCATCGGCCATGTAGGCCACAGGCACCACCTTGAGCATGCCCCAAATGGAAAAGCCTGCCAGCAAAACCGTAACCAAGTATATCAGCCCTCGGCGATTGTGCACCAACTGGTCCAGCCCCTTGATCATGAAGCTTAGCGAGCGGCGGTCCAAGTGGCGGGTCTGTCGCGTGTTGGGCGGGGGCAGAAAGCTAAAGACAATCGGAATCAAGAACAGCGAAATGAAAAAGGCCGCTACCACACTCAGACTAGCCACTACCCCAAATTCTCGCAGGGGCTTGATGTCCGTAAAGGCCAGTACCCCAAACCCGACGGCGGTGGTCGCGTTGGTCATCACCGTTACGATGCCGATCTTTTCGACCACCAGTACCAGCGATTTCATCTTATTGCGGGTGCGACGAAACTCAATGTGGTATTTGGTGATGAGATAGACGCTATTGGGGATGGAAATCACCGTGATCAAGGCCGGAATGATGCCCGTGAGGATGGACATTTTGTAGCCCATCAGCCCGATGATGCCCACCGAAAAGATGACCACGCTGCCCACCACGATCAGCGGAAAGGTCACCATGTACAGCGAGCGAAAAAAGACCAGCAGGGTGATAGCGGTCACGATCAGGGCGATGCCCAGAAAAAGATATAGCTCTTGCTTGACGGTTTCATGCATGTTGACCCGCAGCACCGGGAGCCCCGCCAAGTGGGTCTCGAGATGTTGGGCCTGGGCAAAGCTATCGATCACGCTGCGCACCGAGTTGACCAAAGGAATCTTACCCTCGGTATCCATGATGCTGGCATCGAGCGAAATCGCCATCAGGGTAGTGCGGGCCCTGTCGTCGAGCAGGAGGCCCCAGTAAAAAGGGAGGTCACGGATCCGATCCATCAGGCTGTCGACCTCGGCGGCAGACTGCGGTCGTCGGCCCACCACTGGTTCCAGCCGAAATTGCTCGGTGGAGTCGTCTCGTTTCAGGTCATAGAGTCTCGTAAGCCCAAACACCCCTTCTACCCCGGGGATTTGCTCTACCTGGTCGGCCAGATCATAAAGGCCCACAAAGTTGTCGTAGGCGCGAAAGTTCCCGTCGAAGGAGGCGACCATTAGATTGGCATCGTCGCCAAATACCTCCCGAAATCGCTCGTATGCCTTCAGCTCAGGCGCATCCGTGAGGATCACGTTTGACATGGCCTGACTGAGTTCTGTCCCTCGGTTGAACCACATAAAGGTGGTCGCCCCCGCCAGCACGACCAAGATGGGTATCCGCCGCCTGATAATAAATGTTGCAATCGCTTGCCAAACCGGATTCATATGCCCCAAAGGTAGTAAAAAATCCAAGAGGGAGGCATAGATAGGTGCCGCATCAATAGTCGGAGCGACGCGGGCTGATCAGGATCTCTACCCGGCGATTGAGGTCCTGCCCTGCGCGGTTGTGATTGGAGGCCAGGGGTTGAAATTTACTTTGCCCGGCGGCGCGCAGTCGATGGGGAGAAATGCCCTGGCTGATCAGAAAGCGTACCACCTCGGCGGCACGCTGAGCACTGAGCAGCCAGCCATCGGCAGCGGCAGCGTTGCTCTGCTCCACATTGTCGCAGTGGCCCACTACCGTAATGAACCACTGCTCTCGGCTGCGCAAGGAGTCGGCCACCCCCTCCAATAGGGTCTGTACCGCCTCGCTGAGGTCGGTGCTGCTGGGCGCAAAGCGAAACGCCATATCGAGGCGATAGCTATGGCCGCGCTCGACCTTGCGCAGCTCGAGTCGAGGCAAATCGAGCGAATCGACCTCGGCTTTGGGTTGGGCGCTGGGCACCCCGAGCGACGTACGCCGCAGGCTAGGCTCTACCCGTGGGTAGCACACCTGCTCGATGTAGCTCTGGAGCCGATCGTTGAGCCGCTGTTCCATCACCAGCTCATAGTGAAGGCTATCGGCGCGCAGTACCGCCTGGTGTACCTCGCCGCGCGACGCACAACTGCTCCTCAGCCAGATGGCCAATCCGATCCAAAGCCATGCCCTCAACTTCATAGGGAGAAATTTTAAAAAAGTGATTTGCCTACTGCCCGCCGCACGATCGCC
>CAYVAP010000555.1:0-3840 GCA_964449365.1 uncultured Bacteroidia bacterium | reverse complement strand
GCATTCGAAATTCGTGATCAGGAATTCGTAATTTAAAGCGCTGACGGCCAGAATTTCGTGCGAATTTCGAATGGTTAATTACTTAATCCCGAAGGCGCTAGGGGCTTATCCTACCCACAATATGTTGACTTGAGAGTACACAGCGATTGGTATTTCGCGAAGAGCCCGGTGCTTGAGAAAGCCGCAGAACCATCGAGTAACTCAGGGCAAGCTTGCGCGCAACCAGACGCTGCCATCCACAGGACGTTGAGCATCAATACTAAAAGAGCCTTTTCAACTCTTTGGCAATGGCATAGGCTAATTTAGGAGGGACGGCATTGCCCACTTGCGTAAATTGTCTGGCTGTCGATCCCGTGAAAACGTAATCGTCAGGAAAGGTTTGGAGCTTGGCCGATTCCCTGACCGATAGGGTTCGAGGCGAAAAGGGATGCAGGTGTGATCTTCCCCCTCCCTTGTTGCCTCCCGCAATGACGGTCTTGGAAGGAAGCAATGGGTCAAGCCTATCGACCCGGCCTAGCTGGTCGCGGCCTCCGTAGTCGAGTTCCATGTACCTCTGCACCGAGCCAGCACTGTGTTTGCGAGTCTCATGATTGGTTAGGTGAGCTACTTCCGATTGGAATATCTCCAGACATGGGGTCTGGGCAATCGAACTCGCAGGGTAGATAAACTTTTGCTCAGACAAACTACCCACGACAAAGAGTCTTGTTCTATTCTGAGGAACGCTAAAGTTCGAGGCGTTTAACACCAAAGGGTTAGCAACGCGATAGCCGACCTGGGTCAAGTCGCTGATCGCTCGTTCGAGCTGCTTTCCTCCATCTAACTCCAGCAGACCCGGTACATTTTCGATCACAAATGCACGAGGTTTGAAAGTTTGGATCAGCCACACGAAATCAAAGAGTAGGTTACCTTTCTCCAAGTCTTCGAAGCCAAGCCGCTTGAAATTTTTATCTCCTTTTCGGAATCGCTGATTGGCAGCAATGCTGAAGGGTTGACACGGAGGTCCACCGTGAAATACGCCTTCGAACCCCTTCTGTAACCCTAGTAGGGACGCTAGCTGCGCAGCGATTTCTTCTTTTTGGCCAATATCACCGCTAAAGTCGGGCGGACCTATCACCAGGCGGTCTGGATAATTGAACCTAAGCGTGTTACAAAACAGTTCCGTGTTTTCGATCGAAGCTAGGTGGATAAATCCGGCATATTCGAACCCTATATCCATCCCCCCTGCGCCGCTAAAAAAACTCACCACGGGGATCCCTAAAGATTTTGGATGTAGGGGCTCGATCGGCTTGCTCAGGGTCATCGCGGCTAGGCTACTGTCATAATTTCGGTAGCGCAAGTGATCATATCTCAACCCTTTCTGAGACAACAATTCAGATAGGTGGATATCCGCACGTATAGATTCCTTGAGCAGCTCTTGCTGCTGACTCAGGCTAAGTTTCTGGCTCAATGTGATCATAGGACAATTTCTGACTTGGCGAGTTCATAAACCTCTACGGCCTCTTTTTTGTCTTTGAAATCTGGCTGCTGGTATTGCTTCAAGTATTGATTATAGAATAAGTGGACACTCCTGTGGCAGTTGGGGCATAGCCCTACTACGTCTTCGATCGAAGTACCCTGCGATGTGATGCGAAGCGAAGAGGACAAGGGTAGCACATGATGAACTTCAATCAAATACTGAGTCCAGGGATATCTTCGAGCGGTCTGGCAAGAGCACATATCGCAAATCGGCTCTGGGTTAGCTCTCAGAAACATTTTTCTCAGAGCCGGGCTTCTTTCGGTGTTAAGGTGCGTGATCCTAGATCTTTTCCCCTCGATGAAAAGCTCATCATTTGGCTGCTCTCGCGGTCTCAACCTGATGGTATCTTGTGCTCGGGATAAATTGGTAAGAGATAAAAAATCTTCTGATCTCAATGGGTGAAGCGGAATATAGTAAGGATCGGCGAAGCCCTTGAGTTCATCATTGGCGAAGTACTCGTCCAAATCCATATCGAGTATGAGGCGTTTATTATGCCATTTCAAAAAGCTCACTTGGCTCAGTAAGATCAGCATCTCCCTTACTTGCCTGCTCTCATCGCTCGTAGGGCTAAACGACCGAGGTTTTACGGATTCGTAGTAAGCTCGCTCTTCAGTTCCGTTCAACTGATTGGCGATAATCAAGGTGAATACTTCCGCCAAGTCGAGCGTAGCGCTAAAGCCGCTTCGTAATTTTGCGAACAACAATTTGAGAATCGCACAAAATGGATACAGAACCACACGCTCTGGGCTGTAGTCTCTGAATGCCGGAAAAGGGAACCTGAAGCGGGGCACCAAGCAAGCGAAATAATCATCCACATCTTGTAGCCTCCCCGTTGGATTGGCAAGTTCCTTACAAAAGTCCGAGCAAACCAGTCTATCCTCGACAGCGGTGGCCAGAAAGCTGCATTCAAATACTCGTTTGTAGTTTCTCCAAACTCTATAGCTAGCCGGGGCAAAAGGCATCTGCGTTTCACTAACCAAAGTATAGCGAAGTGGATCGGAGTCCCGGCGAATGGACACGCCTTCGAGTCGAGTCAGCCCTTTTACCATTGACCTTAGTACGTTGAAATCAAAATATAGCAACCTGCCTTGATCCCATCTCCACTTGACCATAAGTACGCTTAGTTGAAGTTCGTCCTTAAGCCATAACGCAGCTTTGAAACGTATATCGTCAAGGCAAAGTCGAGCTCATCTCCTTGACTTGATGTGAAGATAAGCACAAAGAGGGTTAGAATCTATTACTTTTAGTTTCGCTAACCAAGCTGACCTGGCTGGAAGCGAACGGATTTGCTCATTCTAAACCTGTTTCACAATCAGATAGAATTGACAAGAAGTATGTTATATACCGAACGTGAGCTTTGAGTCATTTTGTTCAGAGTTGAAATTTAAAAGTCTGACATTCACCTTTTAGGCAAATTGAAGAAGGAGACGATATCATCTTCTTATTTCTTCAAGGGGCTAATTCGGACCGCTTGGCGGTTTCTTAACTCCTACGCCATATTCATAAACTCCTGTTAACCAGCAGACCCAACTGAATCCCGGACCTGATCCGGGAGTAAACCTTCAACTTTAAACTCGAAACTGACGTTACCGAATCAGATCGAATAGGATCCACTGGAGAAATTGCTGGTTTGGCTGTCCGCCGGGCCGTCTGTCCCAAGGGCATGACCCCCACCCTGGCCGAAGGTGAAATGTTACTTGCCAACCCCAAAACAACTGTAACCATCTCAGTGGCCGACCGGCAAGACAAAAGAGGCAAGGAGGGCGATTTTCTGCTAGGCCAAATGAGTGACCGTGTGGGTTAGCCAAGTAACTCCTGCAAATCTTCGGCTTCGAGGGTCTTGTAGATGTCTTCTTCGACGGCGATGATGTCGTCCGATAGTTGCGCCTTTTGCCGTTGGAGGCGCAGGATTTTTTCCTCGATGGTGTCCTTGGTGATGAACTTGTAATAAAACACCGTGCGCTGCTGCCCGATGCGGTGCGAGCGGTCGATGGCTTGGTTTTCTACTGCGGGGTTCCACCACGGGTCGAGGATGAAGACGTAGTCGGCAGCGGTGAGGTTGAGGCCCACTCCGCCGGCTTTGAGGCTGATCAGAAAGACCGGGACGTCCTTGTCGTTTTGAAAGCGATCTACCTCAGCCTGCCGATCCTTGGTAGCCCCATCGAGGTAGGTATAGGCGATACCTTCCTGGTCGAGATCCTGGCGCAGAATGGTCAGCATCTTTACGAACTGCGAGAAAACCAGCACCTTGGAACGCTTGCGCTCGATGATCTGGTGCAGCATCCGCTTGATCTCCTGGTATTTTCCGCTTTGCTCCAGTTGGT
>CAYVAP010000554.1:2520-3849 GCA_964449365.1 uncultured Bacteroidia bacterium | reverse complement strand
ATTCAATAAATCAACCACTCTACCATTCAACCACTTTGAAGTATAAATGCTGTACTTGACCACCTTATACCTTTATTCCCTTATTCCCCTGACCGTTCATATAGGTGAGTGAGCCAATAGGAACGGAAAGTATACTACGTGGCGTAAGGATTGTAGAATTGAAAGATACTATAACTTATCGATAACAAGGCCATTCAATAAATCAACCACTCCACCATTCAACCACTTTGAAGTATAAATGCTGTACCTGACCACCTTATACCTTTATTCCCTTATTCCCCTGACCGTTCATATAGGTCAGGGAGCTACCCTCAGGCGTAGATACACCGGAAAGTGATCGCTGAAGCCATAAGGCTTGAACTCTCCTCGGTAGATGGCCCGGCTCGGCCCTCGTCCCCGAAAGCGCATGAAGTCGGGATGGTGAATGGTGGCTGAGCCGAGTTCGTATTGCAGAGGGCCTTGCCCGTCGAGGAAGTCTTCGTTTATGATGATCTGATCGAAGAGGTTGTATTTACCGCGGTAGGTGAGAGAGCCTTCTTCATCCGGGTCGAGCAGATGATACATGGCATTGTAGAGGCCGGGCCCGGGTTGCTCTTCGGACAATGGGGCTGCGCCCAGCACTCGGGCCAGGCTTTGGTTGAAGGGATCGTCGTTGAAGTCGCCCATGAGCAGCAGGCCCGCCTCGGGCGATTGCTCGACGATGCGATCAGTCAACTCGCGCACGGTGCGCGCGGCAGCCAGGCGGCGGGGTTCGGTTTTTTCCTGACCACCGCCGCGCGAGGGCCAGTGGTTGACCAGCAAAAAGAGGGGCTGCCTGTTGACCTCGCCTTGTACGGCCAGCACCTCCCGCGAGACGTAGTCGGGATCGTCAAACTGTACTTCGAAGGTGCTATGGCTTTGGTAGCTAAACCGAGTGGGATCATAAATCAAGGCCACATCGATGCCGCGGCGGTCAGGCGACTCTTCATGCACGATGCGGTAGCCTCGCTGGGCCAGCGCAGGCTGCTGAATCAGATCGGCGATCACGCAGGCGTTTTCTACTTCGGCCAGGCCGAGGACATCGGGGCCGTTTGCACCGATGCTGCTGATGGCCCGGGCCAGATTGTCGAGTTTTTTGGCGTAGTTGCCTTCTTTCCAACCGATTTTGGGCTCTATCAGCACGAAGTCGTCGCCCTCGTAGGGGGCATCGACGGTGTCGAAGAGGTTTTCGACGTTGTAGAAAGCGACCAGCAGGTCGCTACCCACTGCCAAGGGCTGGGCCTGTGCTGGCTCGGCTATGAAGCCGCTGGCACAGGCTGCCCCGCTTTGTTCTTGCTGGAAGACGGTGCC
>CAYVAP010000554.1:0-2510 GCA_964449365.1 uncultured Bacteroidia bacterium | reverse complement strand
GCAAGGCCATCAGCATGACCCCTGAAAAGAGAAAGCGATACATAAGATGTGAAAGGCTTTAATTTTTGCACAAGTTAATGCGTAACGGCAAACCGCAAACGACAAACTTTCTTATGCCTCAACTGCCTCTTTTTTCGGATTCTCCTGAACGCCGCGACATCCCCTTGCGCGATGGGGAGCTGAGCTATTGGCCCCGCTTTTATGCCCTCGATACCGCGACCGACCTCTTCGCACACTTGCAGACCGATATCGAGTGGCGGGCCGAGGAGATTGTGATGTTTGGCAAAAAGGTGATGCAGCCACGCCTCACAGCCTGGTATGGAGATGATGGGACGGCCTACACCTATGCTGGCTTGACCATGGAGCCGCTACCTTGGACGGCTTTGCTACTTCGCATTCGGGACGATATCGAGCTAGCCACAGGTCATCACTTCAACAGTGTGCTGCTCACTCTGTATCGCCATGGGCAGGGTAGCATGGGCTGGCACAGCGATGATGAGCCAGCGTTGGGCGTCAATCCCGCCATTGCTTCGCTCAGTTTGGGGCAGGCGCGCCGCTTTCATTTGCGGCATCGTCAAGACCATCAGCTCAAGCAACACCTGGAACTCACCCACGGCAGCCTGCTCCTGATGGCAGCAGCCTTGCAGCATCATTGGCAGCATCAGCTCCACAAGAGCCAGCGGCCGATGTCCCCGAGAATCAACCTGACGTTTCGGTACATTCACCTCGATGGGCGAGGCGGATAGCTCAGAATTTCTGGCTCGTAAACATGTGCTGAATGGTACGCTTGAGCAAAGCCCGCTTGGCTTCGGGATCACTTTTGCCTGCCTTCACATTTTGGTAAAAGTTGGCACCTTCTATCAGCATCAGGATCAAGTCTGCGCCTTGGGCGGCATCTTCGACCTGAATGATCCCCGCCTGCGAGGCATGCTCGATCTCGCGCTTGAGCTTGTCGGCGATTTCTCCGTACAGTTCTACGAATTGGCTACGAATTTCAGGATTACGGAGGCTCAGGGTGTACGCGCTATAAAAAACCGTATTGTTGATAATCAGATCCCACTGGATGCGAGAGACCACGTCCAGCACATCGTTCCACCGCTCGGCAGGATCATCTACCCCGGAAAAATCGGGGAGCAAATGCGACGCATATGTATTCACTATATATTCGATCAATCCTAGCACCATGGCATCCTTGGTCGAAAAATAGTGGATGAGTAAACTAGGATTTACGTCCATCCGTTTGGCAATCTTGGCGATCGATGCCCCTTCAAATCCCTCATCGATGATTACCTGATAAAAGTGGGAGAGAATCTCCTGGCGCCTTACCTCCGCCTTACTTCTTCTTCCCATAGTTAATAGGTGATTAGTCTGTATTGGTTGAATGCTAAAAGAGACACAAATTACTGATTTAATTTGAAATGATACGAATCATTCACCAAAAGGCTTGCCACTCAGGGAGTTTTATTCCACCAAAATAATCCGAACTTTCGATATATCCTAAACCTGATTCACTCTCAGCGCCTTAGGGTCAAAGCAAAAAGAAAACGATTCCCAAGATGATGATGCTGACTCCCATGCCGTACATGAATATGTTGTAGGCGATGCGCAAGAGGGTAAACTTCTTGGCCAGGACTTTACCCAAAAAGTAGATGTCTTTGGCCATGCTGCCATAGAGGTATTCGGCGTCCGACATCATCTGATTGATGCCCCATTGATAGTCTTCAAGATCCATGCGGTAGAAGTTGCCGAAGAACAACAGATTGGTCTTTTTATTGAGGATGTCTTCCCGCGAAAACACCCCAGAGTTGACCTTGGGGCGCGTGGCCAGGATGGCAAAAACGATGGTGCCCATGTTGACCGCCAAGATACAAAAGCCCGCCACAACCTTGGGGAGGTCGTCTTGAAACTTATCGATCATGCTCGTAAAGACGATGGAGATGATGATGGCATTGATCGAAATGAGGATGTTTGCTTTGTTGTCTGCAATCGCGCTGAGGTTGAGTTGGTTGCGCAAAGTGGTCCGAAACATCGTTTCGATACCGCGATCAGGCCGTTGGTTTTGAATCGATTTAAGCCGCTTTTTCAGCTTCTTGATTTCTTTATCTTGCTCTTTTAATTCTTTTACACGTTGTTCTAATTCTCTCTCTATTTGCTCACAGGCTCTTTTGGTGATATCTTCATCTATAATGTAATGGACAGCCGGGTAAATAGAAATTTTGTCCACCTCTTTAAGGAACCGTGCTGTGAGATTATCTATCAATGAAATTCGGTCGATTTCATCACCAAAAAACTCAAACCGCATAAAATAATTATCATAAGGAGAGCGGATATCCACGGTATCACCTTTAACCCTAAATGTTCCACGCTTAAGATCAATATCATTTCTAGCATAATGGATATCGACCAGGGCTCGCAGAAACTCATCACGATCTACAAGGTTTTGCTTGTCTATGTGAAGGGCAGCATTAAAATATGCTTTGGGCTCTCCTAAACCATAAATACAACTCACA
>CAYVAP010000553.1:0-3857 GCA_964449365.1 uncultured Bacteroidia bacterium | reverse complement strand
ACATATTGGCTCACTCAGTGGCCGCCCAAGCGGCTAAAATTACTTTCAATTACGAGTTCCTGATTACGAATTTCGAATGCGAAGCCCTAGTGGCTGGAGAATCAAACCCGCTGATGCTCTTCCCTTTGTTAACAAACCTGCAAAACATTGAGCGATCCAAGGGATTGATGTATATTGGGACAGTGAGATGGTGGTATAAGGTATACGGAATCAGGCATGAACGACGAATGACCACCGAAGTATTCCCGTATACCGCACCCCGTACCCCGTATTCCGTTCCGAAATGACCAGAGACCTCTTCCCATGCCTTTCACCCTCGACGCCAACGATCTCTCCGGCCTAGCTCAGTATTTACAAGACCGACGGTGGATCGCTCCCGATGAGCAGATCAAAGCCGCCAGCAAGCCCGGCGAGGGCAACATGAACTATACCCTGCGCATTCGTAGCAGCTTTCGGACCTTTATTCTCAAGCAAAGCCGCGACTACGTGGAAAAGTACCCCCAAATTCCGGCTCCGGTCGATCGGGCGGTGACCGAGGGGAATTTTGACGAGCGCATTCAGCATCACGACTTTTGGCGCAGCTACACGCCCGAGCTGATGCACCTCGACCCAGAGGCGCACGTGATCATGCTGGAGGATCTGGGTGAATCGAGCGATTTTACCTCGCTGTATCAAGAGGGCCACGAGATCGCCTCGGCGGATTTGATGGCGCTGCTGCGCTTCGTTTCGGTGCTGCACAACGAGTTTACGGCTCAGCCGGGCCACTCGCCCCTCCCCAATCGCGAGATGCGCGCCCTCAACGCGGAGCATATTTTCACCTATCCTTTTCTCCCCGACAATGGCCTGGACCTGGACCAGATCACGCCTGGCCTGCAAGCCCTGGCCAGCCGCTATCAAAAGGACAACAAGCTCAAAGCTGCGGCCCAGCACCTGAGCGAAGACTACCTCAGCGACGGACGCAGCCTGCTGCACGGCGATTATTACCCTGGCAGTTGGCTCAAGACCCTCGAAGGGGTGCGGGTGATCGACCCTGAGTTTTGCTTCTTTGGTTCGCCCGAGTTCGAGATCGGGGTGCTGATGGCTCACCTCTACCTGGCCGAGCAGCCACAGGTCCTCATCGACCTGGTAGCCGTAGAATACGAGCGCCCCGCCAACTTTGATCAGGCCAAGCTAGATGCTTACCTCGGTATCGAGATCATGCGCCGCCTCATCGGGCTGGCTCAGTTGCCCCTGAGCCTCGACCTGCCCCGCAAAGAGGCACTGCTGGAGATGGCGTATAAGAAGTTGGTGAGGGGAAGTGGGAAGTGAAAAGTAAAAAGTGAAAGGTTGAAAGTCAAACGGTACTAACTTTTCACACGCAACTTTTCACTTTCAACTCCTCTCCCCGCGCAACTTTTCACTTTCAACTCCTCCCCCCGCAAATTTTCACTTTCAACTCCTCCCCCCGCAAATTTTAACTAACCAACGTGCTCTACAGCACTCATAGCCTCAAGGAACTGGTCGACGCCATCAAGGCGCGCGATGTGATCCTTTTCGTCGGTGGGGGGGTCTCCATGAACTTGGGGCTGCCTTCGTGGGAAGAGTTGATCGAAAAGCTAGCGCAGGATCTGGGCTACGAAAAGGACATCTACAAGACCTTGGGCGATCCGCTGGTGCTGGCCGAGTACTACAAGCTCACCCGCGGCATCGGGCCGCTGCGTAGCTGGATGGACCGCAAGTGGCACAACCTCGAAAAGGTGGACATCAGCCAGTCGTATATCCATCAAATGATCGTAGAGCTGGATTTTCCCATCATCTACACCACCAACTACGACCGCTGGATCGAGTTTGCCTTCGATGCCCACGGCAAAGAATACGTCAAAATCTCGGATGTCTCCGACATCAAAGACATCAGGGAGAACAAGACCCAGATCATCAAGTTTCACGGCGACTTCGACAATGACTCCTCCATCGTGCTGACTGCGTCGAGCTACTTCGATCGGCTGGACTTCGAGACGCCGCTCGATATCAAGCTACGCGCCGATGTGCTAGGCAGATCCATCCTTTTCATCGGCTACAGCCTCAGCGACATCAACATTCGCTTCTTGCTCTACAAGCTCAACAAGCTCTGGGAGCAAGCCAACAACACCGATGCCAAGCCCAAGTCTTTCATGCTGCTGATGAAGCCCAACCCTGTGCAGGAGCGGGTGCTAGAAAATCGCGGCATCGTGACCGTCATTTCACAGCATAAAGAGCCTCGCAAGGGCCTCACCCACTTCCTCGAAACCCTCTACCAAGAGGTGTACAGCGAGACCAAAAAGAAGAAGAAAAAAAAGAAGACGGAGACCGAGCCCCCTGAGGAATCTCAGTCTCCGCCCACCCTCACGTAGGGAGGCTTGCATCCCTCGGAGAGTTGACGACGAATTTATCTGTATGAAAAGCGGTTTGGGTACAGAATGCCTCACCAGCGGGAGTAGTTTCGGCACAGGTCAGCTCCTCATCTTGGGGCGCTCAGTCGATGGTCCAAGAGAGCCTCATC
The DNA here is from genome assembly GCA_964449365.1 of uncultured Bacteroidia bacterium. Taxonomy (GTDB): domain Bacteria; phylum Bacteroidota; class Bacteroidia; order J057; family J057; genus CAYVAP01. The sequence goes on along the minus strand of CAYVAP010000553.1, from coordinate 1,339 downwards.
TGTCCTGAGGGCACAAAAAAAAGCCAGCACCCGCTACGGTACTGGCCTTATTCCTTGTTAACTTCAATTTCGAGTCAATTGCCGGGGTAGGCAATTTCACCTAGTCAACGAAGGTAATCCATCAAGAACCGATTGAATTAGCCGACGTTGGGCTTTACGGTGATGAAATTGATGACGTTGGAACTGAGACTAGTCATGATTACCTCCTTTCTTTAAGTGAAACTTCCAACAGGCCTCACCTTGGGACATTGCCCGCTGGCTATCTTTCCTGTTGTCGGTGGCCGAGTACCACCTCGCGGCAGCAAATATAGTAGGTGCGCGGGGATTTCCAAAGGGGGTAGTCAGATTTTTCGTTTTAGGCGAGCGACCTTTTTTGCTTCCGACAAAACTCAGCGGTTTTCGCCCCAGCGATAACTCTTGAAATCAATCTCCATCTGATCCATGATGCGATGGACCACGGTGTCGATCACGGCCTCGATGCTCTCGGGTCGGGAGTAAAAAGAGGGAATGGCAGGCAAAATGATCCCACCGGCCATGGTAACGGTGCGCATGTTGTCGAGGTGAATGAGGTTCAGCGGGGTGTCGCGCACCATACAGATGAGCTGACGGCGCTCTTTGAGGATCACGTCGGCGGCCCGGGTGATGAGGTCGTCGCTGAAGCCTGAGGCGATTCGACCTAGGGTTCCCATCGAGCAGGGCACGATGGCCATGTGCATGTATTTAGCCGACCCCGAGGCAAAGGGGGCCATGTAATCCATACGGTCGTAGATCGGAAAGGGAATCTCTGGGTCTTCATCTAGCTCCTGCCGCCACACGTCGGGGGCATTGCGGGACATGACTATGCCCACCTCCAGGTCGGGAATGGGCTCTAGCTGCTGTAGCAATCGCTTGGCGTACAGGCTGCCAGAAGCTCCGGTGATGGCGACCACGATTTTTTTCTTCATGAGTATGAGAGCGTTTCAATGCGAGAGATCAGAAGCGAGAAGCGGGATCGCTGCGCTACGAGTGGCAGACCTCGCTCTCCTTTGGCTTCTGACATCTCTTTTTGCCTCTACATATCTCTCTCTACCCCCATTTTGTTTACCGAAAGTAGGGCATTCTCCGAATACTGACATCTATGGATGACTTCCGCAGTACTCGTAGTCAACGTCTTGCCAGCCTTATGCGTAAAATGTGGCTAGTATATCTAATTCGAAATTCGTGATCAGCAATTCGTGATTGGAAGAGCTAATGGTCAGAATCTTATACTAATTTCGAATTTCGAATGACCAATTGCTTCATGCCAAAGGCACTGGTGCTTCGCATTCGAAATTCGTGATCAGCAATTCGTGATTGGAAG
>CAYVAP010000552.1:0-3859 GCA_964449365.1 uncultured Bacteroidia bacterium | reverse complement strand
AAACCTACACCATCGCTGGCGAACGCGGCACCGGCACCATCTTTATGAATGGCCCTGCGGCCCGCAAAGTGCAAGTCGATGATACCATCATCATCATCAGCTACGCGCAGATGACTCCAGAAGAAGCGCGTGAATATGAACCCGTCATCGTCTTTCCCGATGATAACAATCGGCTGCCCCAGCCCATCAACTAAATCAAGTCGGCCCTGCCATCGGGTGGGGCCTTTTTGAGATGGCTCAGGTCATCGCTCCTGTACGTGCTTGAGCAAATGCGCTCGGTCGATGTCAAAGGCCATCTTGGTCGTCAGTTGCAGACAAAAAGCATGTTGCTCGTCGAAGGCATATACGGCCCAGTCTTTGTCCCGGGCCAGGTCGAGCACCTGCTGGATGGTTTGATCTTCGACATGGAAAACAAAAGTGGTGCTATACAGCGTTTCTTCTGCCTTCTTCTTAGGATCATTGACGGTCCATTGCTGATCCATGCGGTCGCGCATGGTGTACCAAATCAAGGGGGTAAAGAGCGCCACGTGGGGATGATCTAGCCCCTGGAGAGCAGGAAGGTCGTCGGGGCTAAGCTGCTGCCCCATCACCACGGTGAGACGGTCGCGGCGAAAGGCCCGCAAATTGGGAGAAAAGGACTCAGTGCGAGTCAATGGAGGCAGAGGCATAACAGCAGAGATAGAAAGAATTCGTGCTAAGATCGCATTTCCCAGGGGGAGAGGCAAGCGCAGGGAAGAAGATTGCAGGTGGTAGCCAACCGCGAGGGCTGGTAGGGAGTTATCTGGGTGTACCCAAGTCTTACCTACATGCGAACTTTTTTCTTGATCTTATTACTGTTGAGCGGGCTCGTGCTGCCTGCTCAGTCACAAGCCCCCCCCGGAATCGATGACCACCTTTGCAAGCTCTTCGAAGCAGAGCAGCATCGTCATCCTGGCCATCACGCCACTAGGGGGCTGGACTTTATGGAAAATTATGACCTGCGCTATCAGCGTCTGGTTTGGCACATCGATCCCGCCGAGCGCTACCTCGCTGGGGCCATCACCTCTCACTTTGTGCCCACGGAGGCCAGCGTAGCGCAGATTTTCTTCGAATTGCGCCGCGAGCTGACCGTGGACTCGGTGATCTACCGGGGGCAGCGCATCCCCTTCATCCACAACCGCAACCACTTTGTCGGAATATACTTTCCCGAACCGCTGGTCCAAGGGCAACTCGACTCCCTGACCGTTTGGTACCAGGGCGCGCCCCGCTCTGGTATCCGCGCCTTAGTGCAGGATGAACACAACGGCACGCCCATCGTCTGGACCCTTTCGCAGCCCTATGGAGCCATGGAGTGGTGGCCTTGCAAGCAGACCCTCGACGACAAGGTTGACGCCATCGACGTACTCCTCACCGTGCCTGCGGGCTATCGGGCGGCCAGCAACGGCCTGCTAGTCAATACCATCGACCAAGATAGCCTAATCACCTACCATTGGGCCCACCGCCACCCTATCCCGGCCTATCTGATCGCAGTAGGCGTGACCAACTACGTACCCTTTGCTGACTACTGGGTCAATGGGGAAGGCGATTCCCTGGAAATTCTCAATTACGTCTACCCCGAAGATACGAGCTGGACCATGGTCGACAGCAAGCAAATTTTGCCCATGTTCGATCTGTTCGATTCACTGTTGATCGAGTACCCCTTCGCCGACGAACGCTACGGACATGCGCAGTTTGGTTGGGGGGGTGGTATGGAGCATCAGACCATGAGCTTCATGGTCAATTTCGATTTTCCCCTCTTGGCGCATGAGCTGGCCCACCAGTGGTTTGGCGACTACGTGACCTGCGGTAGCTGGTCGGACATTTGGCTCAACGAGGGCTTTGCCACCTGGCTGACAGGCATTACCTACGAGCACCTGCTCGCAGAGGAAAGCTGGGAAGGCTGGAAGCGTAACTTGCGTGATCGCATCATCGCCGAGCCGGGCGGCTCGGTCTACGTGTACGGGGAAGATACCCTGGACGTGAGCCGCACCTTTGACGGGCGACTGACCTATCGCAAAGGAGCCTTCGTGATGCATATGCTGCGCTGGGTGCTGGGCGATGAGGTGCTGTGGCAGGGCTTGAACCAATACCTGGTCGATCAGGCCGAAGCGGGTGGCTATGCCCGAACGCCGGATCTGCGTCGGCACCTGGAGGATGCCTCGGGAAGAGATTTGGAGGAATTTTTCGATGATTGGATTTATGGGGAAGGTCATCCGCAGTATTTTCTCGACGTCGACCAGACCACAGATAGCGTCTTCATCCAGGTGTTTCAGACCACCTCTGATTCGTCCGTAGCTTTCTTCGAGATGCCATTGCCCATTTTGCTGCGCCGTCCCAGTGGCGATACCCTGTTGCGGCTGGATCATCGCGAGAATGGGCAGACCTTTGCCATCCCTTTCAGCGAGCCGCTACTAGGCGTGGTTTGGGACCCGGATACCTGGATGCTAGCCGAGCTGGTGAATACCGTTTCGGTGCATACCCCAACCACCCCGGCGGCTCTGACTCTCTCGCCCATGCCCGTACAGGCGCAGCTACGGGTGAGCTGGGCTGCCGAGAGCTGGACCGCCGAGCAGTTGGAATTGCTTGATGCCACCGGTCGCCTGCTGAAGCAGATGGATGCCCCTCGCACAGGAGAGGTTATCGTGGAAATGAGCCATCTCCCCGCAGGCTGGTACCTATTGCGGCTCACAGGAAAGCAAGAGCAGGTGGTACAAAAGGTGTGGAAGGCTGACAGATGACTGGGAGGAGGCCACTCATCATCTAGTGCTCTGTCAAGTTGAAAATGATGGGTAAGCGGTCGCAGATGGTCGAGCAGATCCCATTCAAATCTGGGGCTGTCGAGCCTAGGGCCCCTTCCCCAGGGGTTAGCGGGGTGAATCGGGCTTGCTTAACAAATCGAGCTTACACAAACGAGGAATTTGAGCACGAGGATCCTACGCCGGGAGCTTTCGACGTGGTGAGGGATCGCCAAATGGATACGGTCGCTCAGCAGCGTAGCGCTCAGGCAACTGCATTTTCAGCTCATTCACTTGCTATGGCGAATACCTTATCCCGCATTCCTTACCCCGTATTCCGTTTTTGTATAGCCGTATGCTCACACCTCCTTCCGCAACCGCGCCACCGACACCCCTAGCTGCTCGCGGTATTTGGCCACGGTACGACGTGCGATGTTGTAGCCCTTCTCTTTGAGCATCGCGGCGATCTTATCATCGGAGAGGGGACGCTTTTTGGTTTCGCCGTCGATGATCTCCTGCAGAGCGCGCTTCACCTCGCGGTTGGAGACGAATTCGCCATCCTCAGTCTCGATGCCCTCGGTGAAGAAAAATTTCAGCGGGTAGATGCCAAAGTCGGTCTGCACGAATTTGCTGTTGGCCACCCGGCTCACGGTGGAGATGTCCATGTTGATCTCCTCGGCGATATCCTTGAGGATCATAGGCCGCAGCTTGCGCTCATCGCCACCAGAGAGGAAAAATTCTTTTTGCTTCTCAGCGATGGTCTCCATGGTGTTGAGCAGGGTAAATTGCCGCTGCTTGATGGCGTCGATAAACCACTGTGCCGCCTCGATACGCTGCTTGACGAAGTCGAGGGTCTCCTTGATCTGCGGATTTTTGCGGCCCTTGTTCAATTGCTTGTACTCCGAATACATATTGATATAGCTGCGGCTCACCTTGAGATCGGGCGCGTTGCGGTTGTTGAGGCGAATGTTGATTTTGCCGTTTTCAGCAGAGAGCAGAAAGTCAGGGATGATGTACTCGTGCTTGATCACTGACTGCGACTCGCCTGGCTTAGGGTTGAGGTGAATAATGACGTCGTAGACATCTTTCAGCTCATCTTCTGAGAG
>CAYVAP010000551.1:0-3878 GCA_964449365.1 uncultured Bacteroidia bacterium | reverse complement strand
AACTGCCGCAGGATGAATTTTTCGGCGATCACGCGGGCGTGATACTCAATGTTGGCGGCGGAGGCTACCCGCGAGGTCAGCTCGGTGAGGTAGTAAGCTCCGCCTGCTTTTTCGAGCGCGCCCCGTTGCTTGAGGGCATTTTTGACGGTGAGGATATCGATGGGCTCAGAGTTGCCAAAGAGTTCTAGGATGGCATCGAAGACTTCGCGGTGCGCATCTTTGTAGAACATATCGGGCTTGAGGGTGTCCATAATGCGGTGCAGCGCATCCTTTTCGAGAAGCAGGGCTCCGAGCACGGCTTCTTCCATGTCGAGGGCCTGCGGAGGTAGCTTGGCCCCAGCCATCGAAGAGGCGGAAAATTGTCGCACCCGGGCGGCATCTTGCTCGGCCAGGTTGATGGGTTTGAGGTCGCGGTTGGCTTGGTCGGACATGGGGTTCATTCTCTAGTTGACAGGTAAAGGAGGGGGCGACCCTGAGAGGTGAAGCAAAGGGCCTCAAATATACAGTGGCCATTGCTCGATGCGCAAACGCTAAGGTGTGGACAACCTAGGGCTGATTGTCAGCCTATTACCTCCTTGGCGCGGATTGTCCACACGCTGAGGAAGGTTTTCCCCAGTCCATGCCGTCAATATTGCCAGTTGTACACGCCAGAAAGCTTGGCAGTGGATAAGTTTGGGGTAAATGTGGATAGCCATGTGGAAAAAAACTGGTCGCTTCGACCTGCAGCCGCGCAAAGAGCCTCCACAAATATACCAAAAAAATTGGCCCTTGCTAACGTTTTGCAAGGGCCGTCGGCTGCTATCGCTTATTTTTGGATGTGGATTTTCTGCCGCAGCCAAGTGGCACGGGTGGCGGAGACATGGCACAGCCGCGTGGGTTCCTTCGAAAGTACTTCGGTGTACCGCCAGGCACCGCGAAACCCAGTACAGAGCTTGGCCTACAAAAAACCAAGTTCGAGTTTGGCTTCGTCGGACATCATCTCCTGGTTCCAGGGAGGCTCGAAGGTGATCTCGACTTCGGCTTCTGCGATGCCTGCGACGGCTTCGGCTTTTTCTTTGGCCTCGGCGGGTAGAATCTCTGCCGCTGGGCAGGCCGGAGCCGTCAGAGTCATCAGGATGTGGGCTTTGCCCGCGTCGCTGACGGTGATCTCATAGATCAACCCCAGATCGAAGATGTTGACAGGAATCTCGGGGTCGTATATGGTGCGCATCTGATCGGTGATGGCGTTTTTGAGGCTGAGGGTGCTCATGACTTTAGGTTGGGAATTGGGGGGGTGTGATTCGTCATAGAAACAGCTTCATTCCAAATCACGAATCTCGAATTACAAAATACGAATCTCGCACTACGAATCACGAATTTTTCGCTTGTGCCTGCTGCGCCACGGCGATGTACTTCATTTTTTTGATCATGGCGTTGAGGCCATTGGAGCGATTGGGAGAGAGATGCTGCCGGATGCCGACTTGGTCGACGAAGGCCAGGTCGGCCTTGATGATCTCCTGTGGGCTGTGGCCCGAGAGTACCCGCATCAGCAGGGCAATGAGCCCCTTGGTGATCACGGCATCAGAGTCGGCGTTGTATTCGATGTGGCCATCGTCGGTCTGAGCGGTGAGCCATACCTGCGAAACACAGCCATTGACGACGTTGTCCTCGGTCTTTTCGGTTTCGGGTAAGGCGGGCAGGCTCTGCCCCATCTCGATGATGTACTGATATCTATCCATCCAGTCATCGAAAAGGGCAAACTCGTCGATGATTTCCTGTTCGATCTCTTTGATGGGTTTTGGCATATGGTCAAAATGATTGGGTACAATTAAGCAACCATTCTTCTACCAGCAAAGTTACAAAAATACCAGCGATGCGAAAGGCGGTACGCATCCTGCGGCGGCGCAGTTGCAAAGCAGGAGGATAATCGCTTTTTTGGAGACTTAAGCTGCAAACTGATGAAACTCATCTCAGGTTTCTTTTTTCACATGGGTCGCTTTTGCCTGCTGATGGGCAACATGTTTCACACCATGGAGCGGTCCGTGATCTACTATCGCCTGACTCTGAGCAATCTGGTGTCGATGGTGGTGGGCAGCTTGATGATCTTGACGGTGATCTCGATCTTCATCGGGGGCGTGACTACCCTTCAGACCGCTTACCAACTGACCTCGCCCCTGGTCCCCAACAGCATCATCGGTACCATTGTATCCGTAACTGCGCTGCTAGAACTGGCGCCTACGGTGCTGACCTTCATCCTGGCGGGGCGCATCGGCTCGCAGATCGCTTCAGAAATCGGTACCATGCGGGTGCGCGAGCAGATCGATGCACTAGAGGTGATGGGCATCAACTCAGCAGCGTACCTGATCTTACCCAAGATCATGGCTGGTATGCTAGCCATTCCTATCTTGGTAACGGTTTCGGCCTTTTTGCTACACGCTGGGGGCATCTTTGCTGGTAGCATCACCGGGGCCGTGACCGCAACAGAGTTCACCAATGGCTTGCGAGAATACTACGATCACTACCAGGTGGTGGTAATGTACGTCAAAGCGTTTAGCTTTGGCTTCCTGATCACTGCGGTGAGTGCCTACCAAGGCTACTACACCTCGGGCGGGGCACTGGAGGTAGGCACCTCAGCGACCCGGGCGGTAGTATTTAGCTGCCTGAGCATGGTAGTGGCCGACTATGCCATTGCGCAGGTGATGCTTTAGAATTTCAGCATTGGTAATTCGTAGTTATTCTTTTCTTCCTCTCCCATGACCCTGCGTGAACGCACCCACGAAATTATCTTCGAAGCAGATACCTCCTGGGGTAAGGTGTTCGACGTGGGGTTGCTGATCGCGATCTTGCTGAGCGTGGCGGTGGTTTCGCTAGAGAGTGTGAGGGCTTTGCAGGCAGAGTACGGGCAGATTTTCTTTGCGCTGGAGTGGTTTTTCACCGTCCTTTTTACCATCGAGTACCTGCTGCGGATCTACAGCGTCAAGCAGTCTTGGCGATACATCCTGAGTTTCTACGGTATGGTAGACTTGCTCTCCATTCTGCCTACCTACCTGAGTCTCTTTGTGGCGGGCACCCAATACCTGATCACGATCCGTGCGCTGCGCTTGCTAAGGGTATTTCGCATCTTCAAGCTCGCCAATTATCTCATCGAGTCCTACGTGCTGATACAGGCGATGCGAGCCAGTCGAGTGAAGATCTCGGTATTTTTAGGGACGGTGCTCATCGCCGTGGTATTCTTAGGGTCCGCTATGTACCTGGTGGAAGGAGAGGCTGAGAGTGGTTTCACGAGCATCCCGCGCAGCATCTACTGGGCCATCGTTACCATCACGACGGTAGGCTATGGCGACATTGCTCCCGCTACGCCGCTGGGGCAATTTCTCTCGGCGATAATCATGATCATGGGCTATGGCGTGATCGCCGTACCGACCGGCATCGTCTCCATCGAGCTGGCCAATGCCCACGAAAAGATGCGCCGCAAGCTCAACACCACTGCCTGCCCCAATTGTGTTCGGAGCGGGCACGACAATGATGCCACCTTTTGTAAGTATTGTGGGGAGGCGCTCTAGCCATTAGTTTCCCGGTTCAAAGTTCAAGGTTGAAAGTTACCCAAGCTGCGCAGAGCCAATCAGGGCTACTTGCATGAAATTAACGGCACACGTTTGCCTGCCCCAATTGTGTTCGGAGCGGGCACGACAATGATGCCACCTTTTGTAAGTATTGTGGGGAGGCGCTCTAGCCATTAGTTTCCCGGTTCAAAGTTCAAGGTTGAAAGTTACCCAAGCTGCGCAGAGCCAATCAGGGCTACTTGCATGAAATTAACGGCACACGTTAGTTTGGGTAAATGTAACCGCTTGGCGCGGCCACTGAGTGAACCAATATGAACGGTAGGTAAACGCTGTACC
>CAYVAP010000550.1:0-3883 GCA_964449365.1 uncultured Bacteroidia bacterium | reverse complement strand
CACAGCCTACTTATACCTTATTCCCTTATACCCCTAGCCGTTCATATAGGTGAGACAGGGAGGAGTCCTTTTTTTCTTGGTCTGATTAAACTTCCTTCCCGGCGAGCTATCAAAGCCTGGGAATGACACAGGTTTTTTTTGTAGCTTCCTATATGCGTCAAAGACGCCATTCGCCGGGCATATCTTCTTCTTTCTACCCCAAACTCCTTCCGACATGCGACACCTCTACCGTCGGCTCATCGCGCTTGCTCTGCTACCAGGGTTGATCGGCTCTTTGTCAGCCCAAGTGTATGATGACTATCTGGGCGCAGGGCACGCACAGGGCATCACGGTGACGACCAGCAGCCAAACTGATACGGTCTCGGGGACCGTCACGGTCAATGGCCAGGGCCTACAACCTGACTACTATGCGGCCTCACGCTTTTTGGGGCAAGCAGCTTTTGGAGCCAATTTCGAGACCATCGAGGCCGTGGCCGAGCAAGGCTACGAAGCCTGGATCGACCAGCAATTTGCCCAGCCTCAGAGCGCCTTTCTCGATAGCACTGAGATGGTCTGGGATCATTTCGTCCAGAAGTATTACCAGCAGTGGGGGCAGGCCAATATCCAGGGCAACCCGGCGGTGCAGCCCTTTTCCTTTTACTTCCGTATGGGCTGGTGGCACACGGCCCTTACCGCCGATGATCCGCTGCGGCAGCGGATAGCCCTGGCCCTGAGCGAGATCATGGTGGTTTCTGAAAAATCAGAGCTGGGCATCAGCGCTTTCGGGCTGGCTAGCTTTTACGAGGTGCTATATCGCAATGCCTTTGGCAATTTTCGAGATCTGCTCTACGAAGTAACCATGCATCCGGCCATGGGCTTTTACCTCGATCACATCAACAATCCCAAATCTGACCCGGTCAATAACCTTCACCCCGACGAAAACTACGCCCGCGAGGTGATGCAGTTGTTTACCATCGGGCTGTATGAACTCAACCCCGACGGCTCGCGCAAGCAAGACGCAAGTGGCGAAGATATCGCCAGCTATGACAACGAGGACGTCGCCGAGTATGCCAAGATCTTTACCGGACTGGGACCTCGGCGATACTATTCGCCTTGGGTCGACGTGAGTGCCATCCCGGTGTTTTGGGGCAATAGCAACAATTTCAATCCCGCGACGGTAGAGATGCGCGAGCCCATGCGGATGTTTGATCAGTGGCATGAGCCTGGCCCTAAGTATCTGCTCAACGGGGAGGTGGTACCAGCCGGGCAGACTGGCATGCAGGACATCAATGCCGCAGTAGACAACCTCTTCAACCACCCCAACGTGGGGCCTTTTATCGGGCGGCTGCTGATTCAGCGGTTGGTAAAGTCCAACCCCAGCCCAGCCTATATCGCGCGGGTTTCGGCGGCGTTTGACGACAACGGCCAAGGGCTGCGCGGCGACATGAAAGCGGTGATCAAGGCCATTTTGCTCGACCCCGAAGCGAGGGATTGTAGCTGGCTAGATGATCCGAGCGCGGGCAAGCTGCGTGAGCCCCTGGTGCGGGCGCTGCAACTATTCGAAGCCTTTGACCTCAACAATGCCTCTGGTCGCTACTTCAACATCGGGGGCGCCTTGGAAACTTTCATCGCCCAGCATCCGCTGGCTTCGCCCAGTGTCTTCAACTTTTTCTTGCCCGATCACCAGCCCAACGGTCCCATTGCCGACGCCAACCTGGTGGCCCCGGAGTTTCAGCTCCACAACTCCCGCACAGCGGTCGACTACTACAACTACATGTACTTTTCGCTGCTGCAGGACTATTACACCGAGGTCGTAACCGAAGCCAGCGCCACTACCTTTGCCATCCCAGACTTCGAAAACCTCGATCCCGCCAACCAGACCTTTCTTGACTTGACTAGTGAACTAGCCCTGGGGGATGACTACCAAGCCATCGTCGATCGGCTAGATATCATCATGACCGGCGGGGCCCTCACCGAGCGCGACAAGGAACTGATCATCAATAAGGCCCTGGAGCCCTTTGCCGCCGACCCCGACATCGCCATGCGCGTGGCGCTATACCTGCTGACCCTTGCGCCGGATTACAACATTCAGAAATAGACCGCTACGCTGCAAGATTTTGCTCGGAAGAGCAACGAAGCCCGAGACGTCAAACGAAGAAAGACCAAGAAATTTTCTCTTCTCTGACAGCGCAGCGATTTGACCTCTGACTTTGCCTCTCCCCTCTCGCTTCTCGCTTCTTCCCACTCACTTCATGCTTCTCGCCTCTCACTTCTCAGTTCTCACTTCTCACTTCTCGCCTCTCAAAATCAAATTGCTATGAGCCAAAAAGCATACTCTCGTCGCCGTTTCCTCGGGGTAGCCAGTTGTGCAGCCTTGGGCACCACTACCATGTTCAACACGCTGATGAACCTGAGCATGGCCAACACCCTGGCCGGAGCCAATCGCTATCGCTCGCAAAATGACTACCGGGCGCTGGTGTGTATCCTGCTGGCCGGAGGCAATGACTCCTTCAACATGCTGGTGCCCGCCACAAGCAGCGCCTATGGCGAGTACGCCGCTACTCGCTCCAACTTGGCCCTGGCGCAAGGCGACCTGCTGCCTCTCAACTACACCGATGGGCAAGGCCGAAGCTTTGGGGTGCACCCTGCCATGCCAGAGGTACAGGGTCTCTTCAACCAAGGGAAGCTGGCCTTTTTGACTAACGTTGGTACCCTGGTAGCGCCCACTACCAAGGCGCAGGTGCAGGCTGGAACGGCTCCGCTACCTAAGGGATTGCTTTCTCACGCTGATCAGATCCAGCAGTGGCAGACCTCCGTGCCCCAAACCCGCGAAGCGCGCGGATGGGGGGGGCGCATGGCCGATATCCTGGCCAGCCAAAACACCAATCAGGGCATCTCGATGAGCATTTCGCTAGGGGGGACCAACGTCTTTCAAGCCGGGCAAAACACCACCGAGTTTGCCATCACCAATCGCGGCAATGGCTCCGTGGGTATCCATGTCTATGAGAGCCAGACCTGGTACGATCAGATCATCCGCGAGGGGGTAGACAGCCTGCTCAATCAGCAGTATCAGGATATTTTCAAGCGCACTTTTCGCGACAAGGTGTACCAGGCACAAGGACAACACGAGGCGTTTAGCACCGCCATCGCGGGGGTGGCTCCCTTTGCCACCCAGTTTAGCAGCAACGGCGTTTCGCAGGACATGCACATGATCGCCAAGACCATCGCGGCGCGGGATCCCCTCGGCATGAGCCGACAGACTTTTTTCGTGAGCTTTGGGGGGTGGGACCACCACGACGAGGTGCTCAACAATCAGATGAACATGCTTGCGGTGGTGAGCCAGGCTATGCGTGAGTTTCAATTGGCCATGGAAGAGTTAGGCGTGGCTGATCAGGTTACCACCTTCACCATCTCGGATTTTGCGCGTACCCTGACTTCGAATGGCAATGGCTCCGACCACGCCTGGGGAGGCAATGCCATGGTGATGGGCGGCGATGTCAACGGCGGCGTGGTGTATGGCGATTATCCCACCCTGGCCTTGGGCAGCAACCTGGAGCTGGGCAATGGGGTGCTCTTGCCTACCCTGGCCACCGACGAGTACTTTGCCGAACTGGCCCAGTGGATGGGCGTCAGCAGCAGCGATATGCCCTACCTGCTGCCCAACCTCAGCAACTTTTACAGCATTGGCTCCCCCAATGCCCCCATCGGATTCATGAATGGATGACATCGTTCGCCTACGTAAGCGGTCAGGGGTATAAGGGAATGAGGGTATAAGGTGGTCAGGTACAGCATTTACCTTCCGTTCATATTGGCTCACTCGGGGGTTGTACCTGCGGGACAATCCTACAGACTCACCTATATGAAAGGGGCATAGGAGGCTTCGGCACAGGCCAGCCCCCCACAT
>CAYVAP010000549.1:0-3903 GCA_964449365.1 uncultured Bacteroidia bacterium | reverse complement strand
TTGTGCTCCACGGGATCGAAGCGGTAGTCTTGGGTGACCTGCGCCTCGATGGGCTGCGGCTCCTGGCCCGGCTGCATGTAGAAGATGTCCGTCATGCGCTCAAACACTAGGTGCTGCCCGTCGGGCGAGGCGCTGAAGTGGCGGATGCCGTGGTCGGTGAAGTTGGTCAGGGCTTCTGGCTCACCCTGCGGGCTGCCCTCATCACTGAGGGTGAGCTGATGTACGTTGTAGCGGCCATTGCTGGCCGAGAGGAAGTAAAGTTGGTCATTGCCCGCCCACCGCGGCGAGAAATCCTGCCCTTCGAAGTCGGTGAGGCGAAGGTAGCGATTGGTTTTGAGCACGTAGAGCCAGAGGTCGCGGTTGGCGGGCCCCTCGTAGTCCTCACGGCTGAGGCGGCAAGTGCCGCGCACGAAGGCAATGAAGCGCCCATCGGGCGATAGCACGGCGTCAAAGCCTACGGCGTCGAGCAGGCGCTCGGGGGTGCCACCGCTCACGTTGACGGTGTGGAGTTCATTTTCGCGCTCAACCTGCACAAAGGTGCGATCGGTTTCGAAGATGATGCGGTCGTTGCCGATCCAGCTCGTCACCCGGTCGTTGGCCGAGTGGTGGGTGAGGCGCTGCGGCAGGCTGCCCTCGATGTCCATCACGTAGATGTCGCCGTGGCCGTAGCGGTCGCTGCTGAAGGCGATTTGCTGCCCATCAGGGCTAAATTGGGGGCGGGCCTCATACGCCTCGTGGATGGTAAGGCGCTGAGCCTTGCCGCCCTCGCGGGCAACCGTCCAAATGTCGCCCTGGTAGGAAAAAGCCACCGTCTGTCCATCGGGACTGATCACGGGATCGCGGAGTAGAGATCCATCTTGAGCGGGCAATAGGCCGAGCCAGCCCCCTAGGATGCACAAAATCAAGCTACGTAGCTGCATATGTGTTCGAGATTTAAAGTCAGTCAAACCACGAAGCTACGGAATTTCCAGGAAGGTTGTCGAGGGAAGCAGGGGGGATATCTGCGAACAGGACAGATACATCGGTGACTGGCAAAAGGCTCTTAGGAATAGCCCTGACCAAACACTCAAACAGAATCTATACTTAAACACGCTTAGAATAAATAGAAAAGTTAAAAATATATAATTGGCAATTTCGTTACTTTAGATGTCCCTGAAAGACAAAATTCAACGCAAATATGGAGACTGTCCAGACGTTTCAGAGTTGGGTCAAAACCATTGTCACTTCTTCCATTGGAGTGGTAAGTGGTTTTCTGATCAACGAAATGACTCAATCACAAGAAATTACCTGGCTCATTGTTATATCTGGTATCGTTTTCGTCGTGATAATGGAAAAATCTCTCGGTTGGATCCTAGAGGAGCTCATTGAGCAGTCCCTATTGTTGAGGAAATTAATTCTTGGCAAGCACTTCATCGAGGGTTACTGGGTTGAAAGAGTAATCCATTCCTCCGATCCATCTTTAAATTACGGATACAGCTTAATCAATATCGCATATTCAAAATCGGGATACTTAGTCGAGGGAGAGATACTTGACTCCCAGTGCTCAGACTCTATAGGCAACTTTCAGTCTAAACATGCTAAATACACCAACGGATCATTAGAGTATTTTTTTAGTGGAATAAACGTAACTGATGTTAATGACAAAACCATCGTAGGCACTACGGAGTTCTTATTTTCTTATGGATTAAAATATCCAACGAGGTTAAAAGGTAAAATTATCGATACAAAAAATAAAGGTGTTTTGAAATTGGAAGCAGAAAAGCTTGATAAGAGTTGGCTTGATAAATATTCTATAGAAAAGGAAGCTGACGTTATCAATTTAGTCAGGGAGTATACCGAAGGATGGAATAAGTAGCACTCTTTACTTTAGGCTCTGTACCACTTAACGGCAAAGCCCTTTTTTGTTCTACCATAGTGCTTGCCAGGCCAAATAAAATGCCTGGCTACACTACTTCTGCCATTCTCAAGCTGGTAGCTTGGTGCATGAGTAGATGAAAGAAAATATAGCCGCTTGGCGCGGTCAGTGAGTGAGCCAATATGAACGGTAGCTAAACGCTGTGCCTGACCAACTTATACCCCCTGACCGTTCATACAGGTGAGGTATAAGAAAAGCGCGGAACCGATCAACAGACCAGTTCCGCGCAGGAAATGATTCGCAATTTGAAATCTGCGATTAGAAATTGGGAAGGGGCTAAATAACGAGTCCCAGATCTATTAATTCAACTGCGCCAAGCGTACCCCGTTGAAGATACCCACCGTGAAGCTCAGTTGCTGAGCCAAGCCTGCCATGAGCTGCTGGGTGCGTTGCTCATTGAGCTCGGCGGCGAGAAAGAAGATCTCGCGTACTTCTTGCAGCAATTGATGGCTGTTTTGGATCACCGTGCGGGTAGCCTGGTCGAAGTCATGCACCTGAGTAATGGCATTGACCCGGCGCTCGGGCAGCAGGTGGGCCACCTCGATGTTTTGCAGGTCAGGCTCACCACCTAGGGCTAGCAAGTTTTCCGCAATTTCATTTTTGCTGTGATCAGCGATTTGGTAAAGCCGGGACAGCTTGTCGTTGAAATCTAGATACGGGCGCAACTTCTGATCCCAGTGGATGCGGCGCAAGTTGCGGTGGTATAATTCGTAGTCGGTCAATAGCCCATCCAATTTTTGCGTCAGTTGGGCTTGGCCGTCGGGATTGCCTTGATATGGGATGAGATTCATGAATGTATATCTATCAGTGGTGATGATCAGGTTGGTTAACAGCAGGCTCAACGGGAAAAGCAGCCTTGATGTTGCAACTTCAATTTCAAAAGTGTCTATGCCCCTTCTTCACAAACTCCCTTCCAGTCTCGATTTTCTGCCAAAGTTGCCGCCCGAGAGGCCGCATGCTTGACAAGATGGCAGGAACATCAACTTTTCATTGCCCTTCTCGTTTTGTAATCGATACTTATCATCAGATTCTAATATCCTGATTCGACCATGGAGACCTATCTCGACATCGCGCTTAAAGCCTACCGGGGCTATGCCCATTACTTATGGAAGGAAATCACCTTTGAGGTGCCCTTTTTGCACAACTATTTCTGGATGCTGATCACGGTTTCGGCCTTTTTCTTCGTGCTGGAGATGGTACGTCCCTGGCGCGAGGATCAGAAAAAGTTCCGCCAGGACTTTTGGCTGGACTTCTTTTACATGTTTTTCAACTTCTTCCTCTTTTCGCTGATCGTCTACAACGCTGCCTCCGACGTGGTGGTGAATCTCTTCAACCAGGGTATCGAAGCCATCTCGGGCTTCAACTTGCAAGCCAAAAACCCCATGCAGAATTGGCCGCAATGGGGTATCTTGCTGACGGGCTTCGTGGTGCGCGACTTCGTGCAGTGGTGGGTGCATCGCCTGCTGCATGCTACGCCCAAGCTGTGGGAGTTTCACAAGGTGCATCACTCGGTGGCTGAAATGGGCTTTGCGGCACATCTGCGCTACCACTGGATGGAAAACGTGGTGTATCGCTCCATCGAATACCTCCCGCTGGCCCTGCTGGGCGTCGGGCTGCACGATTTCTTCCTGATCCGTATCTTTACCCTGGCCTGGGGGCACTACAACCACGCCAACTTCAGCGTGGATAAGCGCCTGACCGGAGGCATCACTTTCACCCTGCTAGCTCTGCTGATCACGACCACCGATCCGCGTCTGGCGGGTATGAGTATCTGGACGATAGGCAGTATCGCCGCGGCTAGTGGCCTGTTTGGGGCCTTCGTGATGGGGCGCTACATGAAGTACCTCTTCAACAGTCCCGAAATGCACATCTGGCACCACGCCCACGACCTGCCTGAGGATCGCCATCCCGGTGTCAATTTTGGCCTGACCCTGGCCCTGTGGGACTACCTCTGGAAGACCGACTACATCCCCCACGATGGTCGCGAC
>CAYVAP010000548.1:0-3906 GCA_964449365.1 uncultured Bacteroidia bacterium | reverse complement strand
TAAGGCTTAGCATGATTAGTTTAGGGGCAACAATTGGAAACCTGTATATGGCAAAGAAGAAAAAGGCGACCGCAGCCAAGTCTCAATCCTCGGCTGATCAGCCAAACAAAGGGCTGGCCCCTTGGCAGCGCCAAGCCCTCCTCCACTTGGGCATTCTCGCCGCGTTTTACGTGGTGGTCGTGATCTACTTCAAGCCCGTGGTGCTGGATGGCAAGGTGGTGGATCAGGGCGACTTCATCCAATATCAGGGAATGTCGCAAGAGACGCGTGCATTCCGAGAAGAAACGGGCGAAGAGGCCCTTTGGGTGAGTACCCTTTTTGGGGGGATGCCCGCCTATCAGACTGGCGTTCAGTATTATGGCAACTGGTTTACCGACTTGCAAAAGATCTTCTGGGCAGGCTTGCCGCGTCCCGCCAACTACATCTTCATGATGTTCGCGGGGTTTTTCTTCTTGCTGCGGGTGCTCAAGGTCAACCCCTGGCTCAGCGCGGCAGGGGCTACGGCTTTTGCGATGTCCTCGTATTTTTTCATCATCCTCGACGTAGGGCACACCTCCAAGGCAAATGCCATCGCCTTCATGGCCCCGTTGCTAGCTTCTATTTTATGGACCTATCAGGGCAAATACCTATTAGGAGGGGCCCTGACGGCATTTTTTACTGCGTTGGAAGTCACCGCCAACCACTACCAGATTACATACTATCTGCTGCTGATCGTGTTGCTGTTGGGGATTTTCTTTTTGGTGGAGGCCATTCAGCAAAAGAAAGTAGCCGACTTTGCCATGGCCTCTGCCATTCTGATCGGCGCTGGCGCCGTCGGGGTGGGGCCCAGCATCGCGCAAATCTGGACGACCATGGAGTATACCGAGGCGACCATGCGTGGCAAATCCGAGTTGACCGAGCCTGACAAAAAGAATAAAGAGGGGCTCGACATTGGCTATGCTTTTCGCTGGAGCTATGGCCCCAGTGAAACCCTCAACCTGCTGATCCCCAATCTTTACGGGGGAGCCACTGCGGTCGAGGTCGACCGGGGCTCTGAGACCTACCAGGAGGTGCGGCGGGCCTTTGGTAGCGGGCAACGTGTGAGCCAATTTCTGGGAAATTTTCCAGCCTATTGGGGTCCACAGACGGGCGGCACCTCTGGTCCGGTGTACGTGGGAGCCATCGTGTGCTTTCTCTTCATCTTGGGGCTACTAGTGGTACAAGGCCCGGTGCGCTGGTGGCTGTTGGGGGCCACGCTCCTGAGCTTTTTCCTGGCCTGGGGCCGCCACATGATGTGGCTCAATGAATTCTTTTTCTACTATCTGCCGATCTACAACAAATTTCGCGCCCCCTCGATGGCGCTGGTGATGGCCGAGCTTACCATGCCCTTGCTGGGCTTTCTGGGGCTGGCTACCGTCTTCAAGGCCGAAAAGACCGCCGAGGAAAAACAGCGGCTACAACGAGCCCTGTATATCGCGGCAGGCGTTACGGGTGGCCTGGCCCTGCTCATGGCGCTTTTGGGCACGAGCTTGCTGAGCTTTTCTCGCCCCGATCAGCAGTTTGGGCAATTGACCGACTACATCATCGACTATCGCAAATCCATTATGCAGGCCGATGCCTTCCGCTCTTTTGGGCTGATTGCCGCTGCCGCCGCGCTGATCTGGGCCTACTTGCGTGGTCAAATCCAATCGGTGCAAGCGGTGTCGTTGGGGATCGCAGCTCTGGTTTTGATCGATATGATCCCGATCAATCAGCGCTACCTGAACGATGGGTCCTACGTCGGCTCTCGGCGCTATGAGCAATTGTTTGAGCCCGGCTTAGCCAGCCGATATATCTTGCAGGATCAGACGCCGGGCTTTCGGGTGCTCAACCTTGCTACGAGCACCTTCAACGATGGCCTCACGGCCTACCATCATCGCTCCGTAGGGGGCTATCACCCCGCCAAACTGCGCCGCTACCAAGACCTGATCGACCGACACATCAGTCGGGAGATGGGGCAGTTTTCGCAGAGCCTACGACGCATGCAAGAAAGCAAACAGCCCCTCACCGATAGCCTTATCCAGGTGCAACTGAAGCCGCTAGAGGTGCTCAACATGCTCAATACCCGCTACGTGATCATCGATCCCAACGGGCAGCCTATCCAAAACCTCCAGACCCTGGGCGCAGCCTGGTACGTGGAAAATTTGCGGCTGGTCGACTCCCCCGATGAAGAAATCGATGCCTTGGGGCAAATTCGGCCGGGGCGTACTGCGGTGATCGATCAGAACGATAAAGGCGGCAAATTTGCGGAGCAAGTGCAGGGAGTCGATCCCGCAGCGGGAGCCAATGGTCGGGTGGTGCTGGAAACGTTTCGCCCCAATTATCTCAAGTACCAGACCAATAGCCCTGCTGAGGGCGTGGTGATATTTTCCGAAGTGTACTACAACAGCAGCAAGGGGTGGCAAGCCTACCTCGACGGCAAGGCGGTGCCGCATTTTCGCGCCAACTACGTGCTGCGGGGCATGGTGGTGCCTGCCGGGCAGCATACCGTCGAGTTTCGCTTTGAGCCACGCTCTTTTGAGGTGGGCAACCAGATTTCGATGGTGTTTTCGTTGATCGTGATTTTGGTGCTGCTGGTGGCTCTGGGCTTGGGAATCTATCGCAACCTAACGCCTAAGGCATGATTCCCATCACTTGGTACCTGCCCTTGAGCATCGCGCTATTTTGCCTGGGTGTGCTCCTGGTGATCAGCCGACGACACGTGATCATGGCCTTGATGGGCATCGAGCTGATGCTCAACGCTGCTAACCTCAACTTCGTGGCCTTTTCTCAGGGCGATCGAGTTGAGTTGGACGGGCAAATGGCGGCTATCTTCGTGATGGTGTTGGCGGCTGCCGAGGTGGCCGTTGCCTTGGCTATCGTCCTGAACGTATATCAGCGATTCCACACCGTGGAGATCGATGAGGTGAGTGAGCTGCGCGAATAGTGGCCAAGGCCCACAAACATTTGCTGCCATAGCGTGTCTTTAATGGGAAGTTGTTAATTTAACGAGTGTCTTTTAGCCCGTTATGATGATTATTCCCATCCAAATCTCCAAAACGGACCACCGAGCGCTTCATGACGGTTCGTCGCTTAGGCTCACTCGAACACCCCTCCTTTTCTCTTGGCTACGAGCGATGAACAGGCTTTTCTGGTAAGCAAGCAAGCGCACACCCCGCTCCCCCTTTTAGTTCCCATTACCTGACACAGAGGACCGCAAGGCCACTTTGGGCCACTCTCCATCTCTAACTTTCATTGCCTATGAATGCGCATACGATCATTTTAGGTGCTGCGATCATCGTGATTCTGTCGTTTTTTGCCAACCAGCTATCTAAGAAGACCAATATTCCCTCGGTGCTGATGCTCATGCTGATCGGGCTTAGTATGCAGCTTTTTACCGATATCGAACCAGAGACCCTACTGCCCTACTTAGAGATCCTTGGCACGGTGGGGGTGATCCTGATCGTGCTAGAAGCCGCTCTAGATTTAAAGCTGGAGCAAAACAAACGATCGCTTATTTTACAGGCCTCGGTACTGGCCTTGATGGGCTTGGTGGTTACCTCGGCGTTGGTAGCCGTGCTGATCTGGGGCGTCCTGAGGTTTTCGCCGTTGGTGTCGCTTATTTATGCCGTGCCTCTGGCCGTGCTCAGTAGTGCCATCATCATTCCTAGCGTTGGCAAGCTCAAGTCTTTTCCCAAAGAGTTTCTGATTTTCGAATCTGCCCTCTCAGACATCCTGGGAATCATTATCTTCTATGCCTTGCTCGATTTTCACTATGCAGGGGGTACGCCCGACGTGATCGCGGTGGTGTCCATGATGGTCTTCGTGGCCAGTTGGGACAACGTGTTGCTCCCAATGGTCCTGGTGCGCAGCGAAAAAGTTTCTTCGTCCCCCTCATCTTCGTCTTCA
>CAYVAP010000547.1:0-3916 GCA_964449365.1 uncultured Bacteroidia bacterium | reverse complement strand
GCGAAAAAATCTGCGACCGCTTACCCATCATTTTCAACTTGACAGAGCACTAGAGGATAAACAATGCGACATCTTTTACTATGGCTGCTGCTGCTAAGCGGCCTCCTGCTATCTGCTCAATCGGCGGCATACTTCGAGGCCGGAGAAAATTTGCTGGGCCTGCAGGGGCTTCGCCTCAGTGGCGTACTGGGCGATCCAACTACTGGCAACAATCAGGTAGCAGTGGGTACAGACCTTCGGTATGGATACATGGCCGATGATGCGTTGATGATCGGCGTGATGGTAGGATATGACTACGTACGTATTTTGAGTGCCAATCAAGTTATCAGGGTGAATGCCATCACGCCTTCGCTCTTTGGTCGGTACTACTTCAGCCGACAGACCTGGTCTCTCTTTGGTGAGTTAGGGGTCGGCACCCGCCGTTATCTGAAGCGCATCGTGAGCCGACTCAGTCGCTGGAATTTTATCTACGGCCTGATAGGGTTTGCCTATCGCCCTAGTGATCGCTTTTCCTTCGATCTAGGAATTGGCTATGAGTTGAGACGCTTTCCCCTGGGAATCAACGACTACCGCGCGCGCCCCAACATTGGGGTAAACTTGCATTATTGATGGTTTCTTTCCTTTTTACAGATAATACTCAGGGTATTATTGACAATTAGCCGATCACAGATATGAGGTTACGCCTTCTGCTGCTAGTGGGTATGAGCATGGGTGCCTTGGCTTGGGCTCAGACCGATAAGGAAGAGCAGGCGTCGTTTTTTCCAGCCAAAGAGCAGATGCTGGGCATCAGCGATTTCTGGCTGGGATGGCAGGGCATGGTGCAGGATCATGCTCCGTTGTATGATTACTTGCGCTTAGGCTTTAAGGCAGCTTATTCGGTGAGGGCCGGCTGGACGATTGGAGGAGGCATGGCAACGGTGATCCGATATCCCAATTGGCCTATTGGCCAGCAGGTCTTGCGGTGGACCCTTCTGACCCTTTCTAGCAGATATTATTTGCTGCACCGCAAAGAGTGGTGCCCTTATGTAGAGGTGGCGGCTACTTACGCTGCTCCGAGGCATGAGTCGATGCCAGCCGATACCAGTCAGGGCATGGTACTTTTACCACAGGTCGGACTGGCTTATCGCATCAATGAAACTTGGAGCGTGGAATTTGGGGCTCAGTGGTCGATCTTTGATAGTGGAGGCTTGCTGCCCTACGAGGCCATCACTACCAGGGCTTTACGCCCCAAGGGTAGCTTGACCATTCACTGGTAGCTCACCTATATGAATGGTCAGGGGTATAAGGGAAATAAGGTATGAGGATATCAGGCACTTTGGTCAGCTCCCGTTCATATTGGCTCACTCAGTGGCCGCCCAAGCGGCTATCTTTGCCTTCAATATCGAAACATGGCCTTGATACTGCCCCAGGTACGCTGTACGGAGGTAGGATTGTGGCTGAGGCTGCGGCTGAAGCGATGAATTTGCCCCGGATGCATGATGACTTGCAACTCGTAGTGTAGGGTGCGAGACTCGGTCTTGAAAATGTCATCGTCCAGATAGGTATATTGCAGCGCGCCAGTGGCGTCGAGGGTGGCGAGGTGAGCCGAGGTAGGCTCATCGTTGATGCGACGGAAGAGGCGAAACTCACGGATGGCATCTTCTTGGGGGAGGTTCCACACTAAGAGAACATCAGCCCCTTCAGAAGAGATAGAAAACTGCTCGATGATCACTTGGCTTTGGGCCGAGGTCGACAGTGGCCAAAGCAAAAGGAAGAACACTCCTAGAACCAGAACACGGGCTTGCATAATTTCAGAAGAGATCGGGAGTAATAGGTCCAAAAGTAGGGCTTTCTCGCAAAGCGGCCAAGTAAACTCTTGGTTATCGGGCTTTGCTTTCGACCCCTCGCTATTGAGTTTGATCAAGCCTACAACGCAGGTCCTCCCTAATCTGCTGCATCTTGCCCAGATTTTTATCGCACTTCTTTGCAAAGCTTATCCTCTTGCAAGCCACACTCCCCCCTCAAAAAACTGATCACCGCAGGCCATAGACGGCGATCAGCCAAATTCTGCCTTGCTTTTGATTGTGTTTCCCCTTGCCAGTGCGTATATTTGTCAACCAATTTTTCCTCAAAGCATTAGATCAAGATGAAAGAAGGCATTCACCCCGAATATCGCGAGGTCATCTTTAAGGATATTTCTACCGACTATTCCTTCAAGACTCGCTCTACGGTCGACACCAAGGACACCATCACTTGGGAAGATGGCAATGAATACCCCCTGGTGAAGCTAGAGATCTCTAGCAACTCCCACCCATTTTTTACTGGTAAGCAGAAGCTAGTCGATACCGCCGGTCGCGTGGACAAGTTCTACAACCGCTATGGCAAGAGTAGCAAGAAGTACCAGCGCAAAGAAGAAGATGAGTAACCATTTATCATAGGTGGCCGATGAAACAAGAGAAAAGCAGTTCGTATGATCTGCTTTTTCCATTTATTTGACTCGGGAAATTGTTTTCTCTTTTCATCAACCGCCCCCGCCATGGATGTCGTCCTCTTCGAAGATCACTCACACTTCGACCTTCTGCCCTTTACCTATACGCGGCCTATTTTTGCGCTGCACATGGGGATTTTTACCAATCACCAGCGGTGGCAGCGGGCTAGCGAGGGTCCAATCTATACCCTGGCTTATGATTATCTGGGGCCTCGTTTCACCCGACTGCCAAAGCCTGGCGAGTATCTCTGGGTCAATGGCAAGTATTGGCCCGAGACGGAGTGGCTGCGCTTCTGCGAGGAGTTGTCGCCCGACAGCTATGCATTGCACCCTCATCATCCTGAGGTAGCCGTGGCGCGCTTCTGTCTCGACCGCTTGTCATCGGCGGAGCACGACGGCCTCATCACCGCAGCCTGGTGCGATGCTCAGGGGCTGCACCAACACGAGCTTAGAGAAGCGGAAGCTCCTCGCGCTTACCGCTTTCCCGAAGATTTATATCTCCAAAACCGCGAGGCGATCCAGTTTGATGTTCGCCTGCTGACAGAAAGCGAAACCAGCCGCAAGCTCGACGATCCGCATACGGTGGTCTATGGCAAAGACAACCTGTTCGTCAGCCCGGGGGTACGCAGCTATGCCGCTATCATCAACGCCGAGGATGGGCCCATCTACCTGGGGTCCAACGTAGAAATTGGCGAAGGAGCCGTCATCCATGGTAGTCACGCCTTGGGGGCACACAGCAAAGTGGCCATGGGAGCTAAGCTGCGCGGAGATTCCGCTTTTGGCCCCTACGTCAAAGTCGGAGGCGAAGTGGGTAATTCCATTATCATGGGCTACAGCAACAAAGGTCATGATGGTTACCTGGGCAATTCTGTCCTAGGCTATTGGTGCAACCTGGGGGCAGACACCAATACCTCCAACCTTAAAAATAATTACGCAGAGGTCAAACTCTATCACGAACCAACCGGGCGGTTTCGCGACACGGGTCAGCAATTTTGCGGGCTGATGATGGGCGATCACAGCAAGTGTGGCATCAACACCATGTTCAACACCGGGACGATGGTGGGGGTATCTGCCAATATTTTCGGCGCAGGCTTCCCCTGTCCGTTCGTGCCTTCATATGCCTGGGGCGGTGGCAGTGGCTTCAGCACGTTTCGCCTCGACAAAGCGATCGAGGTAGCCGACCGGGTCATGCAACGCCGCCACCTGAGCTGCGACGATACCGAGCAAGCCATCCTCACCGCAGTTTTTGAGCGCACAGCCAAACAGCGACGCTGGGAAAAGCATGGGTGAATAAAGTTCGAAGTTCTTAGCCACATTTTTGGAACTCCTGCTTTAAATCATAAGGTTTACTGCCTGGTTTTTATCAGGCTTTTTTTGCCATACCCGAGCCCTTTCCTCAAGCTATAGCACCTATGCTTAATCGCCTGTTACTCGATCATGTGCCCTTAA
>CAYVAP010000546.1:2792-3918 GCA_964449365.1 uncultured Bacteroidia bacterium | reverse complement strand
ACCGATAGGTGGCCCGCTCGGGATTGGCGCAGCGACGATAAAAAACGAAGCGCTGAGCAACGACCAGGGTATCGCGCTGCTCGTACCGAGGCTGCTCTTCGTCATAGCCCACGTTGAAAACCCCTGAGGTAAGCACCGCCCCGCTGCTGTCGCCCACGTTGGCCAGGCTGTCGCGCACCAGATTGTACAATTCGGGGTCGCGAAAGGGCGCATTGGGATTGTCAGCGTCGCGGGCGTAGGCCAGCTCTGTCTTGAGGCGACCATCGAGGGCCGTCTGACTCCATTCACCTACCAATAGGGAGCGATTGAAACTCTGCTCGCTGTATTCGAAGTCCACCACGATGCGCGTGACGTTGGTGATCACGTGCTGGGCAGTGAAAGTCAGCTCGGCGGTGTTGTAGTTGATCACGTAATCATTGGCCTCGCCGCGCGCCATGAGCTGGCCATTGAGGTACACCTTCTCACTGCCCGCCAGCACGATGAAGAATTGCTCGCCATTTTTGCCCCGCAGGCGGTATGGTCCCGATACGCCATCGACCCCCATGAAGCTGTTGGTGTGAAATTGCCCTTTGGCCACAGCACCACTCACCCGGATCTGGCTGCGGGCAGTATGGCGCTCGGCCCGTAGGCCCTGTACGTTACGGTAAAAGTTGGTGAAGCGGCTGTTTTTGCGGCTCACCTCAAAGTCGCCCAGGGTCACCGCATAAGGCTCTTTACTCAGCTTGACGAAGACCTTGTCGAAGTCGGAGATTTGCTGAGTAGTACCGTCGGGCTGTACCGGGAGGTTTTCATCGGTAAGAGCCCCCACGATTTGCAGGCCATCGCCCAGGTCTCCTTCCAATTGCAGGCGTAGGCCGCTGGTGAGCGAGGGGCTGCGGTTGCTGCCCGCATTGACACCCGTAGAAAGGCTGCCACTTTTGCGTAGGCCGCCACTTTCCTCCCAAAGAATGCGCTTTTGATTCTGCTGACTGGGATCGATCATATCCACCGGGATGATCTCCCGGGCGGTGTCTTGCATCATTTTCAGATCCCGGCGCTGAATCTGCTCGGGCGGGGCCTGCCGAAAATACCGATAGCGCAGCAGCAGTAGGCGATCAGGCGGCAAAGGGCGCTCCACCACCAGACA
>CAYVAP010000546.1:0-2782 GCA_964449365.1 uncultured Bacteroidia bacterium | reverse complement strand
CCAACCCTGATCGGGGTTGAGGGTGTAGTCTTCCGCCGCGAGGGTCCCCCGCTGGATCACCGACAAGGTATCGGAAAAAGGCACCAGAAAGCGCTGGCTCAGCCGCAGGGTGTCGTCGATACGCCCTGGCAAAGTATCGGTGGCCCATCCGATGGCCTGCCCCGGCAAGTGGACCGCTCCCATCAGCCCCCAGAGGAGCAGCAGCAAGAATTGCCCAGACCATCGACCAAGGTACATTCGCCACGCGCAGATTGATTGGGCAAAATACGCAAAAACCCAGCCATCGTGACCAGAGGTAAGAAGGTACTGGATTTTGGGTCAGAACCGTCGATACAGCATGATCAGCCCGGCCAGGATCAGCCCACACAAAATGCCAAACATCACCAGCATATTGTATAGCGGGGTAGGCAGCGCGAGGTGGGTAAAGGCGATTTGCTTTTCGGGGACGAAAAGCGGGTAGACGTGGCTGCCCCCATCGGCGAGCTGCCGCTCGTAGTCCTTTTTGGCAGAAACCACCGCCTGATTGAGCATACGGTTGCCGTAGCGGTCGCGGTACTGCTGACGAAAAGCCTCCAGGCGCTGCTCCATGGCGTCTTTGCGGGCTTGATAAAGCTCGCGAGCGGCCCGCTCATCGCCCAGGCTATCAGTCAGGTGGGCCAAAATAGCCTCGCGCTCAAAGCGGCGGTAGTCATTGAGCGCGTAGAGCATGGCCGACTCCTGCGGATGGTAGCGATTGCCATAGCCTTGCAGGGTCACCAGCGATTCGAAGGCCCAGCGCGACACCATCACCTGGCACATCTCCGGAATGGGGCTGTTTTCTAGCACCGTGAGTTGCTGATTCATCTTGCGATACTCCACCAGTGCCCCCCCAAAGATGATCTGTGGGATCAGCAAAATGGGCACCAGGTTGACCGCGCCCTTAGCCGAAAGGCCAGGCAAACTCGACACGAATAAGCCCAGCCCCACCCCGCACATCGAGGTCAGCCACAAGATGCCCCAGTGGGCAAAAAATAACTCTCGCATCTCCAAAGTGAGAAATCCCACCACGAGGAACAGAAAGGTCTGCACCAGCGCAAAAGCGCTCATGGTCAGAAACTTCGAGATATAATAGCTCAGGCGACTCACATCGAGCATGCGCTCTCGCATCAAGATGCGCTGATCGCGAATGATCTCCTCCACACTGTTGGTGACCCCCAAAAAGATGGCGATCAGCACTGCCAGAAAAAGAAAGGTGCTCAGGTGCAGGTTATTGAACAGGGTGTAGGCCTCGTCATCCTGATAGCGCAAAATCAGCCCCACCAGCAGCGCCAGCAGCGGGGGAATGGCAAAAGTCACCAGCAAATTGGAGCGATCGCGCATCTTGTGAATAAAGTTGCGCTGCAAAAGGGTAGTAAACACCGAAAAATGCTCTCGAAGATTGCGCGGCTGCCGCCAAGGCAGCAGGGGTGGCTCCTCGTGCTCTTCGACCTCCTCCTTGCGACTGAGGTAGCGATGCTGCTGCTCGCTGTATACTTCTTGCCAAAAAGTAGGCGCATAGCGGCGGATGTTCAGCGGCGTACCGTCGATGTCGCGCAGGGGTTGCTCCATGGTATCGAGGATCAATTCGGGCGCGATTTCCACCTCGCTCACCTCGATCTGCTGTCCGGCCTCGCTGCTGTAGCGCTGAAAATAGTCGATGGCCTCCACCGCCGGGCCAAAAAAGGCCAACCGACCCCCTCGATCCAGCACGATCATCTTGTCAAACATGGCATAGAGCCGACTGCTCGGCTGATGAATCACCACGAAGACCATTTTACCCCGCGAGGCCAACTGCCGGATCAGGCGCAACAAGCGCTCCGAGTCTTTGGAAGAGAGGCCCGAGGTCGGCTCGTCCAGCAGCAGCAGGTCGTAGTCGCCGAGCAGCTCCAGGCCGATGTTGAGGCGCTTGCGCTGCCCGCCACTGAGCACCTTGTGCTCAGGGCTACCCACTTTCAGGTCGCGTTTTTCATACAGGTCGATGTCTCGCAAGACGCTATGCACCAGTGCCTTGAGATCGTTGGTGCCGTCAGGATATCGCAGCCGGGCGTTGAAGTAAAGGTTTTCGAAAACGGTGAGGTTGGCAAAGAGCAGATCATCTTGCGGCACGTAACCCATCCGATCGCGAAAGCGGTCAAAGTTGACGTGCAGGTCGTAACCGTCGATCAGCACCTGCCCTTCGCCCGGGGCAAGAAAGCCATTGATCAGGTTGAGCAGGGTAGATTTACCACTACCGCTTGGCCCCAGGATCCCTGTGAGCTCGCCACGTTGCACTTCGAAAGACACATGGTCTACCGCTACGGTACCATCGGGAAAGGCAAAATTCAAATGCTGTCCCTCCACCCGTTGCAGGCTGCTGTCTTGCACTTCAAAAAATTCGCTCTCGGCGTCCCAGGTGATCAGGGTGTTGCGCACCCGGATGCGATCGTGCAGGCCCACGTACTGCGAGCCGTGAATGCGCTTTTCATTCACCCAGATGGGATAAGGACAACCCGAAGGTCGCAGATGGTAGCCCTGCGGGGTGGTCTCGATCCGGCACTGCAAGGGCGTCTCCAGGTCATCATCGATCAGCACGTCGCACTCGAACTGGTTGCCGATGAAAAAGGCATCTTTCATGCCATTGACCCGCAAAATGGTAGGGCTGCCCGGCTCGTGTAGCAGCTTGTCGCGCAAGAAAAACCGATAAAAGCCGCTGCGAATCGAGTCGCTGAGGTTGACTGAGCTACGCTCTTTGATCTGCTGGTCGTTGACGTAAAGCTTGGGCTCC
>CAYVAP010000545.1:0-3918 GCA_964449365.1 uncultured Bacteroidia bacterium | reverse complement strand
GCGGCTACGTCGCTATGGGTAGCAGAATAGCCGCAACGCGGCGGCACCGTTGGTAGCTAAGCCATGTCCCCGGGAGCTAAGCAGCGTAGCTGCGGCACCGCCGGCCCTCACAGCCACGCCCCCCTTTCAAGTAGGTGATTTTCCATTCATGCAGAAGCATCTTCCCAAACGATAGATATCGGCCAGAGAAATCTGGCAGGCTAGGTAAGGTAGGTCAATGACAACCTCCAGCTCCTGGTAGGTGCGTAGCTCCCAGCCGTAGGGTTGACGGGTAAACACCTCGACCTTGGGCTCAGACTGACTGACCAGCACATAGTGCTGCAGGGTTGGGAGCAAGCGGTAGTTGATGAATTTGTCACCGTAATCGCGATTAACGGTGGATTGAGAGAGCACTTCTACAACCAGGACTGGATTAGTGATGGCTTTGGGGTCTTGTGGACTTTTTTCCACAGGGCCGCAAACCACCGATACATCTGGGTAATAGCCTTGGTTGGCCATACGCACATGGACCTTGACATCACTGCTCAATGCACCACAGGTTGGCCGATGTTGCTTACAGGCCAAATTCAGCTCTGTCGCTATATTCGAAGCAATACGCCCATGATCTGGCGAACCACCCGGCATCGCGACCAAATAACCATTGTAGTATTCGTAGCGTTGATCCGAAGCCGCTTCGATCGCAAGGTATTCTTCGTAGGTGCAGCGATCCAGTGCCTTTTCAGCCATGATCGATGTGTTTGTCTGAATATCGCAAAAAATCACAACGTCTTCAAGTAGGCCAGTAGGGCCTTGCGCTCGGGGTCGGCTAGCTTATCACCATAAGTGTGCCCCTGATTCCCGGCCCCGGGCAGGGTGGTATCAAAGGTCTGATCGCCCTTGCCTTTCTTCATGGCGGTATACTGCCAGCCGACGTTTTCGTGGTCGTAGTCGTGGCTGTCGAGGCTACGGTGCCAATAGGTAGGTCGCTGACGGCTATCGAGCAGCGCGGCCAGGGTGGGCACCGAGCCGTTGTGCAGGTAGGGAGCGGTAGCCCAAACCCCATCCAGCGGCGGAGCGATGTAGCCGTAATAGTCATTCAATGTGGCTGGGGTAGGCGATTGCCCGTACCAACTGCTGTTGTACCATTCCACCAATTTCGACTGGATGCTGTAAGCGGCGTAGGCTGGATCCGTCCCGATCTTGTGCATGGGGATCAGCTTGTTGGGATAGGTCTCTTGTTCGCCGTAGGTCCCGTGGCAGCCTTGGCAATGTTCCTGAAAGATCATCTCGCCTTGGGCGGCTAGCTTCTGATCGATTGGGCGGGGATAGGTCGGTGGCTCCAAGGTCTCCAGCCAGGCCAGCACATCGACAAAGTTGCGCTGCACCTCGCGGGCGGCGGTACTGTCGTGAATGCCCAGCACCGAGACCTGCATCAGCAGCTTGGTGAAGTCGCCCCGGCCTGCGCCGTTGTAGTAGAGGGCGTTTTTCTTTTTTACGTTCCAAAGGGGTGGCACATCGCTACCGATGCCCGGATTGGTGAGTTCGTACCAAGGCTCCTCCCGATAGGTCAGGTCGCCGGAATCGCGGTAGTTGATGACGGCTTCTTCCAGGCGAAAAGCGGGGTTGGTACCCAGGTTATTCATGACGGTAGCCTCGGCCACGTGTTTGTACCATTCGCCTTGCTCTTCGTACAGCTCCCATTCGCGGGAATTCTTGCCGTATTTGGTGCGAATGTAAAAATTCAGGACTTGCAACTTGGGCTTGAGGCTGGCGGTGAAGTCCCCTGCGTAATTGCCCAAGCCAAAGATCATCTCCCCCTCTATGCGAGCCGCATGACAAACGAAACAGTTGCCACTCACCACCTTGAGGCCGCTGTCGAGTTCGAAGACATTGTTGAAATACGGCACTTTGCCGTTGTCGCCCTCGCGGTGAAGGATGGTATCTTTTTCTTCACCGAAGACCTTGAAATACGCCTCCAGAGGGATGCCGTTGCCCACGTGAGCCCCCGTGACGAGGTATTCGAGGCCTCTCTCCGGGTCGCCTCCCCGATGCTGAGGGGTAGCCGGGATGGTCTCGACCGCCTCGCGGCGATCTAGGCTAATGGCGATATCGCGGTACGAGCGACAAGCGACTGCCAGGAGAAACAGCGCGCCAAAGAGAAGAAACTTGCTGCGGATGTGCATGAGTTTGAAGTTTGTCAGATTTTCACCAAACTAGCTTTGGCCCGGCAAAGTTTGCGGCGAACGGGATGGGGGTAGGTCAAAGTGCCTAAAGGTTGTTTTTCACCCCCTGTGTCCCCCTCAAGGGGAAATGGATTGTTATACTGAGCTTCGCTCAGTATTTCTACAAGGTCCCCTTGAGGGGCTGCGGGGGTAAAAAACCTCAAAAAGGAAAACTGTCCTACACCCAATGGGATTCTGCCTGCCCTCGATCAGCGCCTTTTGCCTATCTTAGTACGATGAAGCCACTGCCCCTCAGCATTCAGACGTTCAGCGAGATTCATCGCCTGGACATGCTATACGTCGATAAGACGCCCCAGATCTATCGCCTGCTCACCACGGGCAAGTATTTTTTTCTCTCGCGCCCGCGTCGCTTCGGCAAGTCGCTGCTACTCTCCACCCTCAAGGAAATCTTTCAGGGGAGCCAGCACATGTTCGAAGGGCTTTGGCTGCACGATCGCTGGGACTGGTCGCAGGTACATCCGGTGATTCACATCGGGATGTCCTCGCTGGAGTATGACCTGCGACCGCTGGAGGAGGCCCTGGCCGAAGAATTGGATCTCATCGCGCAGGGTTACGACCTGACGCTACCGGAACAAAGCGCCAAGGAAAAATTCCGGGGATTGATCCGGCGATTGCACGATGCCCATGGCACCGTCGTCGTCCTCATCGACGAGTACGACAAGCCCCTGATCGACTACCTCGGCACCGACATGGACCGGGTGGAAGCGCACCGCAAGGTCTTCAAACGCTTTTACTCCGTGCTCAAGGACGCTGACCCGCACCTGCGGCTGGTGCTAATCACGGGGGTGTCGAAGTTCACCAAGGTGAGCATCTTTTCCGATCTCAACAACCTGACCGACTTGACCTTTCTACCACAGGCTAATGATCTGGTGGGCATCACGCAGGCAGAACTGGAAGCCAGCTTTGCCCCGCACCTGGCGGAGGTGATGGCACAAGGTGCCTTCGAAAGCCGGGCGTCTCTGCTCGCACAAATCAAAGAATGGTACAACGGCTACACCTGGAGTGGTAGCACTAGCGTATATAATCCCTACTCGCTGCTGAGCTTCTTTTACGGGGGTGAGTTTCGCAACTTTTGGTTCGAGACCGGGACTCCGACCTTCCTACTGCGGCTCATGGCCCAGGAAAATGCCTACCGCTTCGACCGCATGGAGGCTAGCGAAAGCAGCTTTACCGCCTACGATCCCACCCACATCCGCCTGCTGCCGCTGCTGTTTCAGACGGGCTACCTCACCATTCACGAAAAAAAGCCTATCCGCTACCGCCTGGGCTATCCCAACCGCGAGGTCAAGCAGTCGATGGAGCAGTACATCCTGGGCGACCTGATGCACATCGACCCGGGCTTTACCGTCAATCCCATCGTCGATTTTTACGAAGCCCTCTGCGAGCGCGACCTAGAGGTGGCCATGGAGGTTTTGCAGGGCATTTTTGCCCGCGTACCCTATGACCTCTTCATCGCCAACCAGGAGGCCTACTACCATTCCTTGCTACACGTCTTTTTCGACCTGATGGGCAACTATTTCGCCTCCGAAGTCCGCACCCAGCGGGGCCGCATCGACGCGGTGGTCCAAACGCCCGAGGACATCTGGGTGATCGAGTTCAAGCTGGATGAGCCTGCCGCCGCCGCCATGGCCCAGATCAAGGAGCGGCGCTACTACGAGGGCTTTTTGCAGCGGGGCAAAACGGTACACCTGCTCGG
>CAYVAP010000544.1:0-3921 GCA_964449365.1 uncultured Bacteroidia bacterium | reverse complement strand
AATGTCGCTCAGATGTATCAGATCCAGCTTGAATAGCTAAATTGAGAATTGCTGTCTAACCGCGAAGCTAATGGCTAGTGCCCTCGGAATGAGGGAATTAACCGTCCGAAATTCGCATGAATCCCGACCAGCAGCGCTTTGAATTACCGCCCGGTGTTCCCGGACCGGGGATCCGGGACCAGATCCAGGGGTGATCAGGTATCCGTCCGGGTACCATTTCGAATCCGAAGCACCGGTGAGTTCGTCCGTACCACCCGAGACAAATCGCTGTCAGTGAGAGCCGTATGCCCTTATGCCCTTTATGCCCCTAATACCCTTTATACCTCCTACCCTTCCCCAAATCACGAATCCCGATTACATGCAAAGACTATCTCGCAAAACGCATCCTCGCCGCGCCTTACCAGAGCGCATCCTCCAGTTTGGCGGTGGTAATTTTATGCGCGCCTTCGTCGAGTGGCACATTCAGACCATGAACGAAAAAATCGACTATGGCGCGGGCGTGGCCATCGTCAAGTCGACCGACCGACCTGATGCCAAAAACATGATCAATGAGCAGGATGGCCTTTACACCCTTTACCTGCTGGGCATGGAAGATGGACAGCCCAAAAAGACCCATCAGGTGATCGACTGCGTACAGCGGCAGATCAACGCCTACGCGGAGTTTGAAGCGTTGCTGAAAGCTGCGAAAAACCCTGAGCTTCAGCTCGTTTTTTCCAACACCACCGAGGCAGGCATTGTCTATGTGGAAAGCGACCAATTGAGCGACGCGCCGCCTTCGTCCTTTCCGGGCAAACTCACCCGGGTGCTGTGGGAACGCTACCAGGCGTTGGGGGGGAGCGCGGCGTCGGGGCTAGTGATCATTCCTTGCGAATTGATCGACCGCAACGGCGACAAGCTCAAAGAGATTATCCTTCAAATGGCTGATAACTGGGGGCTGGAAGCGGGCTTCAAAAGCTGGCTCAATGAGCACTGCACCTTTTGCAACACGCTGGTCGATCGCATCGTGCCGGGCTATCCCAAGGATAAGATCGAGGCCATCACCGCCGAACTGGGCTACCAAGACCACCTGGTGGTGGAAGGCGAGCGGTTTCACCTCTGGGTGATCGAGGGGCCCAAGCGCGCCGCAGAGCTGCTGCCCGCGCCCAAGGCAGGCTTGAACGTGATCTTTACCGACGACCTCGTTTTGTACCGCACTCGCAAGGTGCGCGTACTCAACGGCGCACACACCGCCATGGTACCCGTGGGCTATCTCGCAGGGCTGCGTACGGTCAAGGACGCCGTCGAGGACGAAGCCGTGGGTAAATTTGTGCGTGAGATGATCTTTGAGGAGGTGATTCCCCACCTGCCCGGCGATCAAGCCGATCTGAAGCAGTATGGCGAGAAGATTTTGGAGCGTTTCTTCAATCCCTACCTCAAGCACTACCTCAGCAGCATTGCC
Source organism: uncultured Bacteroidia bacterium (assembly GCA_964449365.1). Lineage (GTDB taxonomy): Bacteria > Bacteroidota > Bacteroidia > J057 > J057 > CAYVAP01. Next base: position 2,483 of record CAYVAP010000544.1, on the reverse strand, counting down.
CTGAATTCCACGTCGAAGTTTAGCACTCGCCTGCTCCCCTCGCTACTGGTCTACGCCGAAGCCACTGGCGAGCTACCCGAGCGCATCGTGCTGGCTTTGGCTGCGCTGATCCGTTTTTACGCTGGCGAGGTCGACGGCGAAATCATGCCCCTCAAAGACGATCAAGACCGCATCGACTTTATGGCGGCGCAGTGGCAGGCGCAGGCCAAAGGCGAGCAGTCGCTGCTAGACCTGGTGCAGCGTGTCCTGGCCCAAGCAGACTGGTGGGAAGGAAAGGATCTCAACGAAGTGCCTCAGTTGGCCGAAACGCTGGCCGCGAAGCTGGAGCGGATGATGGCGACAGAGCATAAACCCAAAAAGTCATCCCAATAAATTGGGATGACTTATATGTCTAATCTCTAAAGATCAGAAGGTCAATTTGCCATTAAGCAGGCATGATGACCTTATTGATAGCATGCACGACCCCGTTGTCGGTCTCTACATCTGCAACTACCACTTCCGCATCATTGATCAGAACCTTACCATCTTTCAGATGGATCGTGATGTCTGCTCCATTGACAGTCTTAGCGGTCATGCCATCTGTCAGATCACCGGACATCACTTTGCCTGCTACTACATGGTAGGTAAGGATGCCCTGCAGTTGCTCTTTGTTCTCTGGCTTTACCAAAGAATCGACGGTACCAGCTGGAAGGGCCGCGAAGGCATCATCCACAGGGGCGAAAACCGTAAAAGGTCCTTTGCCACTTAGGGTTTCGACCAACTCAGCAGCAGTTACAGCGGTAACCAGTGTTTTGAATGATCCGTGGTTAACGGCAGTTTCAACAATGTTCATGTAATGAATTAAGTTAATATGTCAATACAACCTATTAGGATACATGGTTGTTTAGGTTATTTATATTATATAATTATTAAAAATATTCCTGGGCATTTGGCTGACTGATCAAGATCCATCAGGGAGATGAGACGGATCAGTGAAACGAGTTCAAAGCTCATCGTCATTTGTGCGTAGCAAAATGAGGTCGTGGCTCCAACTGGGAGTTGAGCCTGCTGGAAGCCTTGATAGCCAGCAGCCCCCAGCGAGCCAACTCCCTATTGATGCCACCACCCAAAATGAAACGCTTTTGTCGGCCCCTGAGCGACCAATATGAGGGGCTAGTGAAGCACTCTGTGCCGAAACCCTTATGCCCTTTCATCCAGGTGAGTCTGCCTTATCATCGCCTTGGGCGAGAGAATCATCCTCATCTTCTACCTCGATGACGTTGACGTCCCATTGCTTACCGACAAATCCTTGGCGGAATTGATCTTCGTCTCGCTTCTGCTTGGTTTCAGTGGCCTTGACATCTTGCTCTTTACGCTTTTGTTCGCAGTGAGCTTGCATTTTGGCTTCGAAAGCCTCGCGCCATTGCCCCTGCGTCGAGCCCGTCTGACGGGACGCCATGGTATACCCTACGCCACCGATGAGCAAGCGGCTGAGGGCCAGCAAGCCCAGTGCTTGCCAATACCCCAGTGGGGGCCAGTTGAACAAGTCGGGCATGAGGGCATTCCATAGCACCATGACCAGCAAGGCGCCTAAGAATAGGTGAGTGAGGCGAAACTTGCCGAAGAACTGGGAAGAGGTGTGGTGGTGGTGGGAGGGTTTGCACATAGCAGAAAAGAATTAAGTGAAAACAAGACCGTAAAGCAAAGCCTACAATTCGGCGTAGACTTCCTTGAGACGTTCGCGTAGATGTAGCACCGCGTAGCGCTTGCGAGAGAGCAAAGTGTTGATGCTCAGCCCCGTTTCTGCCGACATATCCTTGAAGGAGACCCCTTCGAACTCGTGGGCGGTGAATACATCGCGCTGCGCGGCCGGCAGTTCGTCGAGGGCTGCTTCGAGGGCGTCGAGTATCAGGCCGCGAGCATACAGCTCATCGGGTTGGCCAGAGAGGTCGGGCATGATTTCGCTCAGATTTAGCGGAGCCTCGTCGTCATCTCGCTTGAGCTGGCTGAGGCGCTCAGGGCGCTTTTTGCGGTAGCTATCGGTGATTTTGTTGCGTGCTACTGTAAAGAGCCAGCTTCTGACCCGATCTAGCGATTCGATGCTGTCGTAGTGGTTGATCAGTTGGAAGAATACATCCTGCAAAATGTCTTCAGCGTCTTCGAGGTCCGGTACACGGTCGCGGATAAAGGCAAAGAGCCGACGGCGCTCTTGCTCGAAGGTCTGGCTGATGGATAAGTTGGAACCTGCATCAAAATTGGGTAAAGGAGCGGAGTGTGCCATAGTTGGAGGGTAGACGGAGGGGTTTCCAAAATATTTCTAACTCGGATGAGAGGAAAAGGTCTCAAATAGGGATGCTTAGAGAGTAGCTCCATAGATAAAGGTTGGAATCAAACCCTGTGCGTGTACGGGAGTGGGGCCTCTCATGATCGGCTCAGTAACGCTAAAAAATAAGTTGGCCTTCTTCGCTTGAGAATAGGAGGTCGAGAGATTGAGAGATTGAGAG
>CAYVAP010000543.1:0-3933 GCA_964449365.1 uncultured Bacteroidia bacterium | reverse complement strand
GCTCAACGCTGACGCCGAAAGCCTGGCCAAGTTGCGCCCGGCCTTCAAAAAAGAAAATGGCTCCGTTACCGCAGGGAACGCCTCCGGGATCAACGACGGTGCCGCAGCGGTGATCTTGATGAGCGCGGCCCAGGCTGAGTCGCGGGGAGTAAAGCCGCTCGCGCGCGTCGACGCCTACGGCCATGCAGGGGTCGAGCCTTCCGAGATGGGCATCGGGCCCGTGCCTGCGGTCAAAAATGCCCTGGCCAAAACCAGCCTCAGCATCGACGACATCGACGTGATCGAATCCAACGAAGCCTTCGCCGCTCAGGCTTGCGCAGTAGCCCGCGAGCTGCACTTCCCCGACGAAAAGACCAACCCCAACGGCGGAGCCATCGCCCTGGGACACCCTGTCGGGGCTACGGGTGCCATTCTCACCGTCAAGTGCATGTACGAGCTACAGCGTACCGGCGGTAAATACGGCCTCATAACCATGTGTATCGGTGGTGGCCAAGGTATCGCCATGATCATCGAAAACCTGCAATAGGCAAAACCAATCGATTCATCGCAGGAGGCTGGCCCCACAGGGCTGGCCTTTTTTGGGGCCAAAGATCAGCCCATCAATCCCCGTAAATCGCTAGCAGGGCCTCTCGCTCAGCCTCCCAGTGGCGGGTGCGGGCAGCCCGATCAGCGGCCTGGCTGTGGCTAGCATAACGCGCAGGATCATGCATAAGCTGGCGAATGTGCTCAGCCAGGGCCTCGGGGTTGCGTTGGTCCAAGGGCAAGATCCCCCCTACCCGGTAGGTTTCTACCACCGCGCGCATTTCAGGCAGATCGGAGACCAGTACGGGTATGCGCGCCTGTAAATAATCATACACCTTGTTGGGAGAGGCATAGTGGTAATTGGCTCCCAGATCAGCCTCTAGGCTGAGCCCCAGTCCCGCCTGAGCGGTGAGCAGGGCTAGCTCCTCAGGCGGCACAAAGCCATGAAACACGATGTGATCACGCCAGGGTGCCAGTTGCGCCTGGGTGCGAAGCTCATCTTCGACATCACCACTGCCCACGATCCATAGCGTGTACTCTGGCAAATGAGCCATCGCGTCGATCATCAGCTCGATGCCACGCCCCAGGTTGAGGGCTCCCTGGTACAAAATGATGGGGCTAGCCTGAGACTTGGGGGCGATCTCGCGCGCGAAGGGCAGGTTGCGGATGACCTTGACGGGTTTGCCGTAGCGCTCATGATAAAGGCGAGCCAATGACGCATTGACCGTGTAGATGGTCTCGAGGTGAGGAAAAAGCAGGCGCTCCAGCGTAAGCCATACCCGGCGAATGTGCGGACGCCCTACCAGCTCGGGCACTTCGGTGAAGTACTCGTGGCTGTCGTACACCAGCCGTCGCCCGCGCAGGCGGGCCGCCAGGAAACAACCCGGCAGGGTGTCGAGGTCGTTGGCCGTGATGATTTGCCCAGGATGGCGCAGCAGGTACCAGGTCAGCGCGAGATTGAAGCTCAGGTAAAAAGCGACGCCCCGCCCAAAAGGAAGCCGCAGCCGATGCTGTCGATAGGGGCGGGTAGGCAGAGGGCGGGAGTTCGGCTTTTGGCGGCCCAGCACCATGACCTCATACCCGCTGGCTTGTAGCGTACTGGCTATGCGATGCAGACGCTGATCACCGATCAGGTCATTGGTAACCACGAGCGTCAATTGGGGAGCCGAGGGCATAGGCGTGGGTTGTGAGAGTCTCAATCGCCAAAATTGGCCGGTAGGGTCAGACAACGTTGAATCACAAAGATAAAAGGCGCTTTGGACTTTTCCTTTTTCGCGGCCATCGAGCGAACCAATATGAGGGGCTAGTGCTTCGCATTCGAAATTCGTGATCAGGAATTCGTAATTTAAAGAGCTGATGGCCAGCATTTTATGCTAATTTTGAATGGTTAATTACTTAATTCCGAAGGCACTAGTCTGTACCGAAACCAAAGCCCTGTCTGGCCGTCCGCATACCGCCTCAAGGCGCTGCGCAAGGACCGGGGGATGATTCAAGGGCTGAACAAAATACCAAAGCGGATTACGCACTGGCCTACACACAAGCCACGAAATTCACTTCAGCATGTCGTTTTGGGGAACTCCAGAGGAGCGGGGGAGAACTCCGCAACAGCGGGGGAAGACACACCCAGCAGAAGTCGGGCGGGAGCTGTGAAATGAAAAATCAGTTAGAAATGTTCCCTAGAATACGCTCGATATGCATTTCACGTATGGTTTCAGCTATCGCACCGTCTAATATGAACTTATTTTCTATTCCGGTCAGGAATGCTCTAGCACACTCTAAGTCAGAAGTTGCTCCCATCAGAAGCATGTAAATACTCTTCTCGTTAAGCGGATATACGGACGGCGGATTAGTCTCTTTTGACTCAAGAAAAGCACATATTTTCAGTATAGAATCAATTTGAGTCCTTGTTGGGGTTGGCGGATCAAATACGAACTTAGGATTTGAAAACGCCATCCTTCCATCAACAGACCTCATCGTCTTTTCCATTAGTGGAACTGCGCCGACATTCCAGTTTGAATCAATAATTACATATTGGGTAGTGAGGACCGATAAACTATCTTCACCATATAACCTAATATATGCCTGATGTGTTTCATCGTTGGAAAAATCCACTAAATAGCTATCTGATTTGCAATCGTAAACAGAGAGAGCTGAAACAAGCATTATCCCATCATTCAAATCCGACTGCTTGTACCCACAAACTAACATTCCCAAACCATCCTTACCGATGGCAGATTTTATGGGCTTAAATATTCTCTCCCCGCTTTTACATTCACACTTACTGCTCTCATTGGTTTTTGTATCTGGAACCAAAGATGATGTATCATGGTAAAAATCTTCACCAACACGTAGTGAATCTTTGAAACCTTCTTCACTGTTAGAAGATGGGGAGCTAGAGCAGCCACCAAGCAGTATGAATAGCACTAAGTAAAAAAGTAGTTTTTCCATAGAAAAGGTTGTTGTTTATACTAATTACCTGAAGGGTTCCAATCACTTGTAGGATAATACTGAGAGGGAGGCATGAAATAATCTGTTTCAGAATTATCCTCAGTAGGACTCTCTGGAGGTGGATAATTCTCTTTTTCGAACTCTACTATAATTGAATTAGATAGGCCAGCATTTACGTCCTCGGTTCTAAATGCCTTGATCTTATTCATAAAGTTTGTCTGGCTACCCCCTGAGTTATTCGCAAGATCTGTTTCGTCAATTGTTATCCCATCCTCTAAAGACTCAAACTGGTTAGCTCCAACGCACAAGAGACAACCATCTGAAGCTCCTTTTACGTGAAACTGAATTGCGGTCCTATCAGCATCCTCTCCTGCTTTTTGGGCCGCTACGGTTTGATTATTTATGTCTCCCAAAGCTCGAAGCTCTAGAACATTATCTGTACCACTCCAACGGGATTTTATAACTGCTTGAAACTCATCTCCATCACTCCGGACATCGAAGGTAACTTCTTGAGCATCAGCAGAGGGGTTGTTGGCATCTTTTCGAAAAGCAATCCTTGTAAAATAAAAAGTTGCAGTGCTTCCTGATTCATTCGACACATCAACTCTAAACGCAGGTACCTCTTTTGTTTGTTGAGCTAAGGTACCACTCACCTCTCCAGAACTAAAAAGATTAATTTTTGTAGTTCCAACTTTCTGCCTTGTAACATGAACTCTGACTGTATCTCCTCCAGGATCAGTAAAACTGATCGGGTTATTCAAGGAATGACTGTAAGGGCTTTCAGAAGGATATTTGTAATATTTCGGATCCACACTCAACCACCTCCCCAGTCTCGGATCATAGATCCTCGCCCCAAAGTCCAAGCTATTCTCATTGCCATAAACTTCGTTATCAGCCTCTTTGCCATTAAACCCAAAGCGATAAACCCCTACGCCCTGCTGTCAAAGATCGGTTGGCTCCAAG
>CAYVAP010000542.1:0-3939 GCA_964449365.1 uncultured Bacteroidia bacterium | reverse complement strand
GGTGATGCTTGCCTGCCCTTACTCGCCAGAAGCCGACCAGCGCCGGTAGCAGGGCGGCACCTGCCCAGACCCAAGAGCGAGCTTGCGACTCGGGATAGTAATCCGCAAAAGTACGAGCGAGGAAAAAGGTGGACACCGCAGTGAGAGATGTGTGGCCTGAGAAGAAAGAAAAGCGTGCTTCGGGGGTCAGGGCAGCAGCTTCCAGGTCGGCAGGTAACTCGGGATAGCGGGTGGCAAAGTAGTAGGCCAGCGGGCGAGGGCGCAGGGTGAGCGACTTGCTCCAAGTCGTCAAGCCATCGGTGAGGCTGAGAGCCTGCCACCAAAGCAGGAGGTACCGCGACCAGTCGCCGCGGATGCGAGGCGCTGCCAACATGGCCAGAGGGGCCAATCCACCCGTGATCAAGCCTACATCGCTGAGGGTTGCCGCTGGAGGTCGCCACGCTTGAGCGGCCATGCGATCCACAGGCCAGAGGTCTTGCGGATCGAGGCGCAGAAGCTCTGCCTGCGACAAAGGAGGAAGCGTCGCCTGGTACAGATGGGCCCCGATGGCTGCTCCGCTACTCCCCAGGGTAAGGGGCAAATCCAGCGCCCAGCTAGTCTGATAAGGAGCGCGCAAGCTCTGCCCCCGCAGATAGAAGCACTGGATCAGTATCCCCAACGTGAGGATACCGAGCAGGCCATTCCCGCAGAGATCAATCCAGGGCTGCCTGCACGAATTTTTCAGTTCCGCGATCGATTTCATACTCGAAGACCTTGTAGCGGGAATGCTGCTGTGGTGTGTTGGGGTACAGCGTCTGGTTGAGGTGAGTGACCAAGCCTTGCTGACTATATTCATAGAGGACGAGCCCTATCAGCTTTTCTCCTTGCCACCATTCGATCCGGGTGGGCTGATTTTGCTCATTGTAGTGGTAGCGATACTCCGAACGATCACCGTAGGCTTCAGTCATCACTACGTGAGCAATCAGCGAGTGCTCATTGTAGGCGTAGGTAACCTGCTTGACCACATTGTCATCCCCATCTTTGATCACCTCTCGGCCTACCAAGGCTGGCTGATCCGATAGGTAAGCAAATTCGTGAACACGCACTATCTGATGGTTTTCGAGCAGGCGAATGGCCTGCAGCGTACTATCGTCGTCGTAGATATATTGCCGCGACTTTAGGAGCATCCGCTCCTGGTTTTGCAAGATTTCGTAAGACTTGACCTGATATGGCTTACCGTGCCCATTGAAGCGGTAGCCAGAGCGATAGGTCCGTTGCCAGCGTCGGTCGATGGTCTCCTGCCAGCAGAGCACCCCGCGCTGACTGTACTCATAAGCTTGCACTTCGGCGGTGTCATGGACGCTTTTTACGGTCTTGACCGTATGTAAGAGCTGACCATCTGAGTTGTAGCGATAAAAAACGCCCGATTGAAAAGAATTTCCCCGCTGCTGTGGTTTGACCTCGTATGAAGAAATACGAATGGTCTTGATTCTGTTTTCCTTTACCTGTTTGGCCGTGTAGGTGGGGTCGTACCAATCGACTTGCGGCTCGAAGGGAACCACTTGAGCAAAGGTTGATGATAGGGCAAGCAGGAAGAGCGATAGGGTAAAGATATGTTTCATTCCTTTGATTGCAGGTTATTCGGTACAGAATTGGGTGTCTGATAGTATTTGTCTGGGTACCGGAAACGAACAAGCAAGGATTAATTGCCCTTCACAGCCAATGTCGGTTGTAAAGCGGGGGAGGCTTATCCTTGGTGGCGACCATCTAGGGAGGCATACCTGATTTATTTACCCTCTGAACGGATAATTCGGCTGTCAATCACTTTTAGAATCTGATTACTATCCATTAAAACGAAAAGTGTAGCCTTCTGTTTGGTTCAGATGGAAAAAGGGAGATATGCCCTCAAAGACAATCATATTACTTACTGATCGCATTAAAGATAATCAATCTTTTGTGTTTTTTTCAAACATTTTACGATTTATCCAAACAAAAAGGTTTAACTAATCGAATATTTGTTGAGCTTGGCTAAAGAGATTGCCATTTAGGTGCGTTGCGTCAGGGGGTGCTATTATTTCTAGATAAAAAAGGCCGCACATCCCTTTTCCATCGGAAAAGAACATGTGCGACAATGGTTGATCAGTGATGCTACTTCTGCACTAAAGCAGCGGTAAGCGTTTATCAATTGCGGCCACCGAATAGGCGCAGCAGCGACAAGAAGAGGTTGATAAAGGTAATGTAGAGAAAGAGCGCGCCTTGGAGGGCCAATTTTTTCGAAGATTCTTCCTCCGGATCTACCTGAGCGCCGATGGTCAGCAGGTTTTGGGTTTCATAAGCGGCCAGGCCCGAGAAGATCACCACCCCGATCAGAGAATAGATGAAGGAAAGGGTGTCAGACTGCAAGAAGAAGTTCGCGATGGAAGCGATCACGATCCCGATCATGCCCATGATCAAGATCGACCTGAACTTGGACAGATCGACCTTAGTGGTCAGGCCAATCACTGCCATGGCCCCGAACATGCCTGCCGTGATAAAGAAGACCGTGGCGATCGATCCCATGGAATACACCAGGAAAATCGACGACAAACTGATCCCCAGCATCACAGCGTAAGAGGCAAAGGCGATGCTTGCGCTGCTAAAGCTCATGCGATGGATGCGGGCTTGCAGCACCAGCACCAGCACCAGCGGCGAAAAGATGGTGATGTACCTCATCACCCCACCGAAGAAGAAGCTCATCACCTCAGGAGTGTTGGCTACCCACCAGGCTGTCATACCCGTGATCAGCAGGCCCAGGCTCATCGTGGTGAACACCTGGCGCAAAAAGGCATTGGCTGCCCCGGATGCCACAAACTCTCGTTGACGAGTTTGGGACGGTTGATCAAAACCGAAATTTTCTCTCATATCTAGTTAAGAATGTTTGTGCGGTTGAATCAGAATCAATATACGAAGAAAATTGTAAAAGGTGGCACCGGGAAGTGGGGTCGGGGCGGGGGGCTGGGGGAATATGGGGAAGAGGGGGTATGGGGTATGAGGGGAATATGGGATAAGGAATTGAAGTTGCTACCTTTATGTCCTCTCACCCCGTACCCCTTACCCCTTACCCCTTACCCCTTACCCCTTACCCCTTACCCCTTACCCCGTACCCCTCACCCCTCACCCCTCCCATCTCCATGGACCTCTTCGACCCTGATGCCCAGCGCCCCTCTCCTGCTAGTCAGAGCAGCCATTTGGCGCCCTTGCCTGAGCGCATGCGCCCACAGCAGCTCAGCGAGGTGGTCGGGCAGAAGCACATTCTTTACCCAGATAGCCCCTTTATGCGGGCCATCCAGAGTACGCGCATCCCTTCATTGATCTTTTGGGGGCCGCCCGGCGTGGGCAAGACCACCCTGGCCCAAATCATCGCTGCCAACGCCGAGCGGCCTTTCCGGCAGTTGAGCGCCATCTCTTCGGGCGTCAAGGAGGTGCGCGAAGTGCTGCGCTTCGCCGAGGGGCGACCGGGTACCGTTCTTTTCATCGATGAGATTCATCGCTTCAACAAGGCCCAGCAAGATTCTTTGCTCGGTGCGGTAGAAAAAGGCCGCATCACCCTGATTGGAGCCACCACCGAAAATCCCTCCTTTGAAGTCAACGCCGCCCTGCTCTCCCGCTCGCAGGTCTACAAGCTGCAGCCCCTCAACACCGATGAGGTACGTCAGCTTCTTACTCGGGCTATCGAGCAGGACGCTGTGCTCAAAGAGCGCGACATCGAGCTGCGCGACATAGAGGCCATCGTGCGCATTGCCGGGGGCGATGCCCGCAAAAGCCTGGCCTTGCTCGACATCTTCGTGAGTACCTTTGGCTCAGAAGAAAAAGTCGTGGTTACTGACGAGGCCCTCATGGCCGCCGCCCAGGAGCACGTGGCCCTTTACGATAAAAGTGGCGAGCAGCTCTGCGATCTCGTTTCCGCCTTCATCAAGTATG
>CAYVAP010000541.1:0-3942 GCA_964449365.1 uncultured Bacteroidia bacterium | reverse complement strand
CAGCCCCCCACATATTGGCTCACTCAGTGGCCGCACAAGCGGCTAAAATTACTTTTAACCAGGAACTTTGAACTCTTTCCACTAGGTTTGCTTTCAACGGCGAACAATCAACTGGGAACTTCGAACTCTCTTCACTGGTGATTTTTGTCGCTATGTCATCGTCGTCGTCGTCTTCTCAGGTCTCCATGCGCAGCCTTTGGCCGCAGGTTTCCGCCCGTATCGCTGCCATCTGGTCTGGCGCCATTCTGCTATTGCTCCTGATCCTCGCCGCAGTGTATTGGCAGCAGCAGCGGGCGGCCTCGCGTCAGATCGATCAACGCTTGGCTCAGGTGGAGCGCCTGGCATACTACCAGCCATCGTTGGCTCAGCAACTGGCTCGCGAGGCGCAAGCCCAGGCCATGACCTTGGCCGACGACGAGCGACTGGCTCAGAGCTACTATTGGCAGGCCAAGCTGCTGCTGATCGAGCCGCGCCTGCAAAATCAGGAAGGCAGGGGTATCACCCTGGCGCGTCTCAGCGCCAACCTGATGCAGCCCCTGGATCGCCCCGCCTGGATGGCCAAAATTTATGCCCTGCTTTTCGAGGCGGCTTACCGGGAAAAAATCAACCAATCGGTCGATCTCTACTTCGACCAGGGACTCATGGCCATCGAGGCGATCGACTCTGCTCCGCAAGATTCGATGCAGGCCCTGGCCGATTTGCTGCTGGTGCAAAGCATCATTCTGGCCGAAGGCCAACGACGCGACACCCATCGTCTCTCTGACGCGCTTCATACCCTCGATCAGGCCCAAGCTCTTTTGGCTCGCACCGGAGATAGCCTGGGGCTCTGGCGCAGTTGGATATGTGAGGGACAAATTTTGCGAGAATGGCAGCAACTCGACCTAGCAGAGCGACAGCTAGCAAAAGCCCTGGCCTGGGCTAGCTCCCAAGATAGCCTGGTGCTCATGCCCGAGATTTACCGGGCCAGGGCCATGCTGTATGTTCAGCAAGTGCCCACCGCCGCTAGCGCCGAGCAATCAGTCGCTTACGCTCAGCAGGCCCTGGCAGCGGCGAAGCAGGCCCTGGCTTATGGGCAAGGCGCGGCCCAATACCTGGACTTGGGCCGGGTGCATCATCAATTGGGGCAACTGTTCCCAGAGCAACGCCCATACCATCTCACCAAGGCCAGCGATAGCTATCTGGCGGCGATGGGCAAATTAATGATGGAAGAAAAAGACCCCTACCTGCTCTTCGAGGTGGTAAACGCTTACCAGGCCATTTGTGAAGAGGTGGGGCAGTGCGAATTTTTATTGGAACAAGCCAACCTGGCCTTTCGCAGTGTCAACCAAGAATACCGCGAAGCCCGCAGCCAGGCCGAACAAGCACTCTACCGCTCCGAGCAAGCGCGGCTCAAGCGCAAGGCACAGGCCAAGCGCAGCGCCATTTTGCTGGGGGCGGCGATCCTGCTGCTGATTTTGGGGCTGATCTTCTGGATTCGCGACCAGCGATTGCGGTTGGTCAATCTGCGCCAACGGATCACCTCCCGGCTGGAGACCTTGCAAGCCCAGATGAATCCTCATTTCCTCTCCAATTGCCTCAACGCGATCGAGGCGCTGATCAACGTCAATCGCAACCAGGAGGCTTCGTACTACCTGGTGCAGTTTTCTAGGCTCTCACGCCTGATTCTCAGCCAATCGCGCAAGGCACAAATTAGCCTCACCGATGAGATCAAGGTGCTGGAGCACTACCTGCGCTTGGAGCGTATGCGCCTGGACGAGCGGTTGGTGTTTCGGATCGAAGTGGCCCCCACTCTGCCGCAGGATGAGGTCCCCATGCCGCCTATGCTACTACAACCACTGGTCGAAAACGCCATTTGGCATGGCATCCAGCCTAAGCGCGGCACTGGTCAACTGCTCATTTCCTTTCACCACCCAGCTCCCCGCCAGATTCGCTGTATCATCGAAGACGATGGCATTGGCAGAGCTGCCTCGCAAGCCAACCGCAAAGGCGGCCTGCCAGGCAAAGAATCTGTCAGCACAGAGATCATGCAGGAGCGACTGGCGATGCTACGCCGTGAGCGCAGCGCCGAGTGGTGCTACATCGATCTCTACGATGAAGCCGGTCAGCCCGCAGGCACCAGAGTGGAGCTGACGCTGAGTTGGTGAGAGAGCGGAAATCGGTATCTTGCTTTCCCGTTCATCTACGAGACTTTACCGACGCTCGCCATGACTCTGCAAGAACGCCAGGCCCTCCTTCGCAGTAATGACCTCCAGATCAACTATGCCATTGTCGACCTCGATGGGGTGCTGCGTGGCAAGCAGATTCACCGCCACAAGGCCCTCAAAGACGCGCCGCTGGGCTTTTGCGACGTGGTGTTTGGGTGGGACCTCCACGATGCGCTCTACCCCGATGTGCAGGTGACCGGCTGGCACACGGGCTATCCCGACGCGCAGGCCCGGCTGGACTGGACGAGCTTTCGACGTATTCCCTGGCAGGATGAGCAGCCCCTGCTGCTGGCCGATTTTTACGACGACCCGGGGCCCATCGGGCAGGTATGCCCGCGTACGCTGCTACGCAAGGTGGTGGCTCAGGCTGAGGCGATGGGCTTTGAGGCGCGCTTTGCGGGCGAATTGGAGTGGGTTCACTTCGCCGAATCGCCGCAGGGGATGGCCGCCAGGCAATACCGCGATCCGCAGCCGATGCCGCCGGGTATGTCTGGCTACTCGCTGCTGCGCCTCAGCCAGCAGCACCCGCTGGTCGATGCGCTCTTTCGGCAGATGGATGCCCTGCGTATTCCGCTGGAGGGGCTGCATACTGAGACCGGGCCGGGGGTCTACGAGGTGGCTATTGAGCACGCGCCCGTCGTGGAAGCTGCCGACCGGGTGGCGCTCTTCAAATGGGGTAGCAAAGTCATCGCTCGGCAGCATGGGGTGATGGCTAGCTTCATGGCCAAGTGGCACGAGCAACTGCCTGGCTGCGGGGGGCACTTGCACCAGAGCCTCTGGTCTGCCGACGGGCAGCGCAATGTCTTTTTCGACGCCGCAGCACCGCAGCACATGAGCCCGTTGATGCGGCACTACCTGGCGGGGCAACTGGCTTGCCTGCCGGTGCTGATACCCCTGCTGGCCCCCAACATTAACAGCTACAAGCGGTTGCTAGGGGGCGATTGGGCGCCAGCCACTATCAGTTGGGGCCATGAAAACCGCACCGCCGCTCTGCGTGTGATCGGCCACGACGGCGACACCCTGCGCTTAGAAAACCGACTGCCCGGCGCGGACCTCAACCCCTACTTGGCCATGGCCGCTTCGTTGGCGGCGGGCCTCTATGGCATCCGCGAGCAGTTGCCGCTCGATGCGGCGGCTACCCGAGGCAATGCCTATGCCGCCAAACTTCCCCGCCTGCCGCGCTCGCTGGCCGAAGCCTGCGACGCTATGGCCGCTTCGCCCTTGCCTGCTCAACTGCTGGGCGACACCTTCGTAGATCACCTGTTGCGCAGTCGCCGCTGGGAATGGCAGCAGTACCAGCGACAGGTGAGCGACTGGGAACGAAGGCGGTACTTAGAGGAGGCGTAGCATTGAGCCATATGACTCTCGCCTACGTGAAAGGGGCATAGGCGTCACAAGGGCAATAAAGGCAGGGCAACTATGCTCCTCATATTCTCCTTCTCAGTGGCCGTGCCAGCGGCCGATTTTATACTTCAAAGTGGTTGAATGGTAGAGTGGTTGATTTGTTGAATGGCCTTGGTATCAATAAGTGATAGTGTCTTACACTTACAACTCTACAATCTTTACGCCACGTAGTATACCTTCCACTTTCCTGACCATTTCGTTTTTGGGTGGAGGGCGTGGGAGCGCTTGGACCATTGCGAGCCTACGATTTTGATGCCGGTAAACTCAGGGATAAAGCTGGCTTGCCAGGCTTCGAGCAGAGAATGAGGGCTTCGGCACACAGTGCCTCGCTAGC
>CAYVAP010000540.1:0-3969 GCA_964449365.1 uncultured Bacteroidia bacterium | reverse complement strand
GATAACGAACAGGCTGCGGCCGTAGAGCGGGCAGCAGTTTGGCTGGCAACCTCCCTACGATATGCTCATCGAAGTGCTGGGGGCTTTCCCCGACGGCAGCGCCAACGGTATGAATGTGGGCGAAACCTTTGGCCTGGTGGTGTACGACAGCAGCGAGCCTGCCTACCTGGAAGCGGGCAGCATCACCTTTGCCAGTACGGGTACCGGAGGCACCTTCGACGCCCTGAGACCGCAGACGCCCAATCGCAGTGCGAGCTTCTCCCAGCCTAGCACCACTGCCACGGGCAGCTACAGCGTCGGTGGGATTTCGCGCATCACGCAGTTGGTGGCCAATAGTCCCGCCACCAGCTTTCCGGTAGAGTGGACCGAGCTGCGCGTGGCGGTCGCCGATAACGATGCGACCCTGCACTGGGGCGTGGCCCAGGAGGTCAACAACCGTGGCTTTGAGGTGCAGGTGCTTTCTCCTCATCGCGACGGGGGGCAATTCGAAACAGTCGGTTTCGTAGCTGGACAGGGCAACAGCGATCAAATGCGAGCGTATCGCTACACCGTGCAAGACCTGGCACCGGGGCGCTACCTGTTTCGCCTGCGACAAGTGGACCTAGACGGCAGCAGTTCGTTCAGCCGACAAGTAAGTGCCTCTATCGCGCATACTCGCTTTTCCGCCACGCTGTATCCCAATCCGGTAGGGAAAAAAGCCTCTTTGCGTATCCAAGTGCCGCAGGCTGGCACCTTTGATCTCCGCTGCCTCGATGCCGCAGGCAGGGTCTTATTTCAGCAAACCCAGGCCCTGTCTCCCGGGGCTGAGGTGCTGACCCTCGACTGTCAAGACCTAGCCGCCGGGCTGTATCTGCTGCGGATCAGCTACGGTCAGCAAGTCGAGACGCTGCGCATGTGGCGTCGCTAAAGGCAAGGCTCGTTTCGGCTGGCCAAGCCTCACGAGCGCAGAGAGGGTTCGGCTGGCAAAGCCTCACGAGCGTGGGAGGGCTCGTTTCGGCTTACAAAGCCTCACGAGCCCCCAACATGAAGGGCTGGTGAGGCACTGTGTGCCGAAACCACGCTCCTCCCAATATGATTCGACTGGCCAAGCCTCACGAGCGCGATGAGGCCAAGCCTCACGAGCGTGATGTGTGTAGCGCGATGTGTGGAAGGGCTGGTGAGGCACTGTGTGCCGAAACCACCTTCCTCCCAACATGATTCGGATGGCCAAGCCTCACGAGCGCAACGTATGAAGTCCCCTCACCCACATCGCCCCCACTCAGGCTACTGAGCTGGGGCGATGCCAAGCGAGAGAAAAAGAACAGGTCTTGGATTATTTCTGCTGAGCCTGTAGGGTTTCTACGGCTGCCTGCAAGGCGTCGATCTGGGCCACTTTTTGCTTGAGGGCCTCGATTTCGGCTTGCTGGGCGTCAAGCTGGGCCTGCTGCTCCTGGATGGCCTTGACCGAGATCACCGCAAATTCTGCGTAGGACAAGCCCAGCAGGCCATCCGTGGGATCTTCAACCACCAGCTCAGGGAACACCTTGGCGACCTCTTGAGCGATGAACCCCGTGGCACGTTCGCCGGCTGGGTTGTGCTTGTAGTGATAGCTTACGGGACGCAACTGCATGACCCCAGGGAGGACTGCGTCGATCGGCTCGATGTTTTCTTTGAGGCGAAAGTCAGAGGTGGTGACGTAGGCACCGGTGCTGTTGTTGATGTAGCCAACCCGGGTGCCATTGTAGGCAAAGCTCAAAAAGGGCCCGCCATTCCAGAGAGTCCAAAAATTGCTGTTGCCAGGTTCTTCGAAGCGAATCCCTGCGGAGCCAGGCGAGGTGCCGGCACTTGACTGCTTGATGTGGAGGTCTGCGCCAGAGGCCAGTTGATCACCGATTCGCAGGCGCTGAGGGATTTTTACCTGGCCTGTGCGGGTGAAGATCAGGCAGGTATCATCGAGATTGGTACAACCTGCCAGCACTTTCAATTCGTTATCCGAGCCGTCGTGTTGAATTTCAAAGCCACAGGTTCCGTTAAAGAGCACATCCTCGGTAAAGATCATCCGTCCGGAGGCTACTTCATTGAAGTTGCCGGCATGACCCAGCATGACGGTGGCCTGTTCGGTATTGCCTACGGTGAGTTGAAAAGCCGACTCATCGACGCCAATCCCTAGGGCGCGGATATTGGGATTGAGGTAGGCCAAGGTATCGTCGATGGTCCAGAGGGTATCAGCCCCTTGAGACAAGCCGCTCAGGTCCACCGTCTGGGTACCGCCTGCGTCAGTCAGCTCAAGTTGGCTGCCATTGAGGGCGGCCCCCGTCAGGAGCTCGTTGGTGGGATCAGCGTCGGCGTCATCGACTAACGAAAAACTGCTCAGGTCCACCGTCTGGGTACCGCCTGCGTCAGTCAGCTCAAGCTGATTGCCATTGAGGGTGGCCCCTGTCAGGAGCTCGTTGGTGGTATCGGCGTCGGCATCATCGACATTATCCGCACTTTTGGCTTGCAAGGCATAGGCGACTGACACCAGTTGGCTGGTCCCCAGACTGGTATAGCTGTTGCCGCCGCTGGCGTCCAGGCCCACCTCGACGAAATAGAGGTCGCTGCCCCAGTCGATGGTGCTGAAATCGCCTGTGCTCGCCGTGCCCTGTCCCAGTAGCACCGAAAAAAGCCCCAAAGCATTGGTGGTGACGGTATGCGTCTCTTCATACGCCACGGTGCCGCTGGCGCTACCAGATCGAATCGACAGTTGAAGCCCGATGGCTTGGTTAGCGAGCGGATTGCCACTGGCATCGCGGGCCACGCCTTGATAGTTGATGGCATCGGGCGTCTGGGCCCAGCTAGCGCTGAGGGTCAGCAGACCGATCAAGAGGGTGATGAATAGATGTTTGTTCATGAGTCAGATGTGATTGGTAAGTAAATGGCTGCTTCACCCATCGAGTTGGGGTGAAAGCTGGGGGAGGAGAAAGAAGAAAAATAAGGAAAAAATAGCCCTCAGGGCTTGGAAAAGGGACTCAGTGGACCTTGCGTATCTGATAGCTCTGCTGCCCTGGTTGACCAGGTGCCGACACCCGAAGGACGTAATTCCCTGCTGCCAGATGACGCAAGTCAAAAGCCAGGGTCGCGGAGGTGGAGGGGTGCTCCTCATGCAGCAGGCTGCGACCTTGGGCATCTATCAGGTCGAAGAGCAGCTTGCCATGGCTTTGTTCTTTGATCTCTACGTACAAGGTGGCTTGGGTTGGGTTGGGATAGACCTTGGTGATCAGGTGCGTCAGTTGATCTGGCCCCATGCTCGTGACCAGGAGGCTTGGCTGTTGAAATCCTTGGGTGATTTGCACATTCCCAGTACCGATGGTCGTGGTGAGCGCCTCGCCGATGGTCCAACTGAGCTGGGCGCTGGCAGTCTGGCCATCCCCGCCCCCATTGGCCAGTACGCTGGGAGATACTGATTGGGCCATAAGCTGGCTGCTCAACAGCAGCAAAGCAACGGCCAGCATGAAAAGGATTGGCTTCATCATTGAGTTTTGTATTAAACGTGTGAAAATAAAATCTCATTCATTAAATGAGAATTTTTTATAAATGCTAATTTTAAGAAACAAATAGATACCATTATTACCTACAAAAAATCGGCGCTATTTGGCTCAACCCGGCAGCAACTTTGTTCACTGCGGAGAGGTGGAGAAAGAGGAAATAGAACCTTTATCAAGGTGAACCAACGGCGTGCGTGAACTCCAATCATATGACGCGCGACGAGAGCAGACTTCCCCATACAGAGGGCCATTCATTGGTCCAGGCTCATCGCGGACCCAGCTTGCGGCCTCAGATCGGCTGGCCAAGCCTCACGAGCGCAACGTGTGGAAGGGCTCGTTTCGGCTTACAAAGCCTCACGAGCGCACTGTGTGCCGAAACCACCCTCCTCCCAGTATGATTCGACTGGCCAGGCCTCACGAGCGCAACGTGTGGAAGGGCTCGTTTCGGCTGGCAAAGCCTCACGAG
>CAYVAP010000539.1:3622-3975 GCA_964449365.1 uncultured Bacteroidia bacterium | reverse complement strand
GCGGCACCCTGCTGCGGCAAATGCAAGAGCAAGCTCAGTTTTTGCTGGAAAATCAGTTCGTCGAATTGCGGATCGTGGCTCTTTCCAACACCAGGAAAATGGTCTTCGATCCCGAGGGTATCGACCTGGCTACCTGGCAAGAGCGACTGAGTAGCGCTGAAGAAACCGCTGACCTTGATACTTTCGTGCAGCGCATGCGCGAGCTGAATCTTCCCAACAGCGTCTTTGTCGACAACACCGCCAACGAAGATATCGTGCGCTATTACCCCGACATCCTCAAATCGGCTATTTCTATCTCTACTCCCAACAAAGTTGCAATGAGCGGCAGCTACGAGCGCTTTCGCGAGCTGAAG
>CAYVAP010000539.1:0-3612 GCA_964449365.1 uncultured Bacteroidia bacterium | reverse complement strand
GCTGAAGCGGTTGGCAGACCAAAACAGCGTCAAGTTTTTCTACGAAACCAACGTCGGAGCGGGCCTGCCGCTGCTCACCACCATGACCGACCTGATCTACTCTGGCGACCGCATTTTGCGGATCGAGGGGGTGCTGCGTGGCTCGCTCAGTTTCATCTTTAATTCCTTCGATGGCAGTCGGCCCTTTAGCGCCATCATCGAGGAGGCGCAGGCCAAAGGCTATACCGAGCCCGACCCTCGGGTCGATCTCAGCGGCAAGGATGTGGCTCGTAAGCTGCTCATCTTGGCGCGCGAAGCGGGCCTCACCCTAGAGCCTCATGACATCGAGGTGGAAAACATCCTGCCCCCGGCAGCCCTCGACTCGCCCGATGTGCCCACCTTCATGGCTGAGATGAAAAAGGCCGACGATCATTTTGCCCAGCTACAGCAAAAAGCCGCCGCCCAAGGTAAGGTGCTGCGCTTTATTGCCACCCTCGAAGACGGCAAGGCCTTCATCAGCCTGCAACGCCTCGACGAGAGCAGCCCTTTTTTCAACCTCTCGGGCAGCGACAACATGATCTCGTTTACCTCCCTGCGTTATCAAGATCGCCCCTTGGTGATCAAGGGGCCGGGGGCCGGGGCCGAGGTTACCGCCGCTGGGGTATTTGCCGAGATCCTGCGCATTGGGTATTACCTCTCCTGATGGGCCGGGTGGGCTGGCGTCCGGTCGAAGCTCAATAACGGCTCCCATCGCTATAGCTGTCGCGTCGACCACGGTCCTCTTGATTGAGGCGATAGGTAAAGTTGAGGGTGAAGGTACGACGACGCCACTGAAATTCGCTATACTGGTAAAAGCTGTCCCCGAAGGTTTCACTGCGCCACTTGCGGCTGTTGAGCAGGTCGCGTACGCTGAAGTTGAAGGTACCCTTGCCCTTGAGCACGGTTTTGCTTAGGCCCAGATCGATGTGATAGATGGCTAGGCGGCGTCCCTGCGGCTCTCGGCGAGGCGCATCGTAGTTGAAGGACGCCTGAAAGCGTAGGTTGCGAGGCAGGTTGAGGCGGTTGTTGATCCGAACGTCGAGGGCCAGGGTGCGCGCGAACAGGTTCTGTCCCTCGTAGCTGCCCTGGGTCTCGGCGCCATAGGCATTGAGGTTGCCGCTGAGCGACCACCAGTCGAAGAGATCCTGCGAACCTGAGAGCTCGAAGCCCACCGCATGTTGGGTCGCGAGGTTGACCGGAAAGGTAGCGTAGGCATTCTCACTACCATTGGCTTGCGGCAGGGTAATTCGCTCGATCACCCCTTTGCGCTGTCGGTAGTACAGACTGCTGAGCAGGGAGCCATTTTTCCAGTAGGCCAGATAGCCTAGCTCAAAGGAGTTGGTGTATTCAGGATCTAGATCAGGATTGCCCAGGCGCAGGTTGCGGTTGTCGCTGTAGTTGGAGAAGGGCAAGAGCCGACGGAAGCGAGGGCGGCTCAAGCGGCGGCTGTAACTGAGCTGCACGGTGTTGCGACCGCTGAGTTTGTAAGACAAAAACGCACTGGGAAACCAGTTGAGGTAGCGCTTCGTGAAGTATTCCACAAACTTGGTGCCCGCCAGGGTATCGGCCCCAATGTCGGAGTACTCCGCTCGCAGCCCCACCTGATACGAGAATTTTTTTAGCTCCTGGCTAAAGATCCCATAGGCGGCGTAGATGTTTTCGAGGTACAAAAAGCCATTGTCAAAGCCAGGGATGGGCATATAATCGCCTTCCGGGTTGCGCTCTTCCACCAAATAATTGTTCTCGATGGTGCGCAAGGTCGATTTGGCTCCGGTTTCTACCTTCATGCCGTTGCCAAAGGGATGGATGTAGGCCGTCTGGAAAAGCCAGTTGGCTTCGTCCTCCTGATTGCTGCTGCGTTGTAGCAGCGGCGTACTACCCACCAACGAGTTGGTGGTCTGAGTAATCTCCGCGTCTTCGTTGTCATCATTGTCTTGCCACTGCACAATGGTGGTCCACTCGCGGTCTTTTTGCTCGAAGGTCTTGCGGTAGGTGGCCGAAAATTCTAGGTTTTCGTCTACCTCGCGCTCATTTTGCAGGCGATCAGTCGTCAGGGCCGTGCTGCCATCAGCATTGAGGTCGCGGTAGTTGATGTCGGTGCGGTTGATGCCATCGCTGTAGCCCACCAGGCCATATAGGGTCAGGACGTCTCGCTCGGTGAAGCGCAGGTCGGCCCCCAGTCGAAGGCGTCCGCCGATATCTTCGCGGCGTTGGCTGCGGTCTCGCTCGGTGATGAAGGTAGTATCAGCCGCATAGTTTTCCTGATAGCTTAAGCCTCCACCCGGATTTACGTCGTACTCTCCGCTGAGATTGGCGAAGAAATTGATCTTGCCACTGCGGTAATTGAGGTTGGCCCCCAGTTGGTGATTGTGTGGCCAGCCAGTACCGACGTTGAAGGAGCCATTGACTCCGCTGCGGTCTTCCTTTTTCAGGATAATGTTGATGATGCCGACCCCTCCTTCCGCGTCATAGCGAGCCGAGGGGTTGGTGATCACCTCGATCTTTTCGATCATGTTGCCCTGTAAATTGCGCAAGCCTTCGGTGTCATCCCCGATGCCAAGCAGCCCGGAGGGCTTTCCATTGATAAGGATACGTACGTTTTGGCTGCCTCGTAGGCTCACGCCCCCCTCGGCGTCGACGTTGACCGAAGGCAAATTGGCCAGTACGTCATCGGCCGAGCTACCCGCCAGCGAAAGGTCTTGCGAGACTTTGAAGACTCGTTTGTCTAGCTTGAGCTCCATTTGCGAGCCTTGGGCCTCGATATCCACCCCTTCTACGCTGACGCTTTGGGTGGCGAGTGGTAGGGTACCGAGGTCATGGCCGCTACCGCGTTTCACCTCGATGCCATCAAAGGTTTGTTTTTCGTAGCCCAGAAAGCTCACCACTAGGTAGTATGCGCCAGGCTTGGCTTGGAGGGAAAAATTACCCTCCGGGTCAGTGAGGCCCCCTCCTGCGGGAGTCGAATCAGGCAGGGCAAACAATCGGAGGGAAGCATATTCCAGCCCCTGACCAGTTTCGGCGTCCACTACCCGGCCCGTAAGACGCGCACTTCGTGCTGGGGGAGCAGGAGCCTGGGCCCAAAGGGCAGAAATGGTACATCCTAGTATCAGAATCAGCAGGGATGTTTTCTGGTAAATCAATCGCATGAATAGTTCTTTTCGCTTGATGAGGCAAAGGTACCCTTCGAATCTGAAGTAAACTCGAGCGCAGGGAGGATGGCCGATAGGGCAAAGTTGCGCGTTTGCCTATGGCTTCGATAACCAAGGCTTTCGGGTAAAAGTTTAAACACTGAAAATGAGTCGCCTGACCTACACGAATGGACATAGGGGGCATCGTTCTGGTCTCGCGTATCGTCGTCGGATGGTAAATCCGCGCCATTCCGGGGTGGCCCGAAATGGTCCAAAAGTATAGCATCGTTTTTTCTGAAAAACTTCGGGACTCAGCAAAGCCTAGGCACAGGGGGCATAGCCTTGGTCCGATGTATTCTCATGCTGAGGGGATATTCCAACCGGGTTGAGCTGCGCTCGAGAGTACATCAAATCCGTTTTGAGGGCAACAAATTTGGTGAAATGCCACCATGCTCAAGCTGTTAAG
>CAYVAP010000538.1:0-3987 GCA_964449365.1 uncultured Bacteroidia bacterium | reverse complement strand
GGAGGTGGGCGGGGCTGGCTTTTTTCTCATCACTGAGATGAACGACTTCAGCGCCAAACCCGGCGAGCCCAACTTCTTCGGACTGATCGGCGATGAAGCCAACGCCATCGAGCCCGGCAAGCGCATGCTCAGCTCCATGACCCCCACCATCGTGCTGCGCGATTCGGCGCTGTGGATGGTGGTCGGTACCCCCGGTGGCTCGACCATCATCACCTCGGTATTTCAGCAAATCGTGAATGTGGCGCACTTTGGCTTCAACATGCAAGCCTCGGTCGAGGCCCCGCGCTTTCACCATCAGTGGCTGCCCGATACCATCCAGTACGAGCCCGGCGCATTTTCTGAGGCGCTGATGGATTCTCTGCGAAAAATGGGCCATGCCCTGGCTCCACGTGGACCCATCGGGCGGGTAGACGCCATCCGCATACGACCAGACGGCCAACTAGAAGGGGGCGCAGACCCGAGAGGCGATGATGTGGCGCAGGGGTACTGAGAGGAACTGAGCTTCGAGTGACAAAAAATGCCCGCCAGAGGCGGGCGCACCATTCAAAAAGTGGGAGAAATTTATCTTCGGCCCGACCTCAGGCGTCTTTCTTGTCGTCTTTGCCTTGGTCGGATTCTTCGCTTTCTTCAGCAGGGCTTTCTTCCTGAGCAGGGGTCTCCTGGGAAGATTCAGCCATGGGGGTTTCTTCAGCAGCCTCAGCCGTAGGCGTCTCTTCTACCGATGTTTCCTCTACCGGCGTCTCTTGGGTTTGCTCAGGCTGATTGGTTACCTCTTCTACTACTTCTGCGTCTTCGATGAGGGCGGAGGTAGTGGCTGCTTCTTCGGCTTGCTTTTCTACCTCCTCGGCCGCCTGCTTCTGCTGTGCTTGCGGCTGCGTCTGAGTACTCTCGCCTCCTGCGCTCTTCTTGCCACGGCGGCGGCGACGACGACGACGGCTGCCACCGTCTTCGCTTACCTTGCCAGGGGCATATTCGTTGAAGTCGACGAATTCGATGAAGGCCATCTCTGCGTTGTCTCCAGGGCGATTGCCTAGCCTGAGGATACGCGTGTATCCGCCGGGACGGTCGGCCACTTTGGGGACCACCTCGTCGAATAGTTCTTTGATGGCTTCTTTGTTTTGCAGGTAAGAAAACACCACGCGGCGAGCGTGGGTGTAAGTATCTTTATTCTCCGCATCAGCGTTTTTGGCCTTGGTGACCAATGGCTCGATGTACTTGCGCAAGGCTTTGGCCTTGGCTACGGTCGTAATGATGCGCTTGTGCTCGAGCAGCGAAATGGCCATGTTGCGCAGCATGGCCTTGCGGTGAGACGCTGTGCGTCCCAGGTGATTGATTTTTTTGCCGTGTCTCATTGTTAGGCATTTAGCTGCCACAGGCATTCCGACGCCGGCTTGGGACCAGGTGGGTCATATTCCTGTGGGCAATGAGGAAAAATTAGAAATGAAAAAAACGAAGAGAGGTTGAATGGGCTGCAAATATAGGTAGAAATGCAAGGCCATCCAACCTCTGGAAAAAATTACGGGCCGAAGTTTGAACCAGTGGGATCAGTCTTCTTCTAGGCGATACTTGACCACGTCCATGCCGAAGCTCAGGCTCTTGTCAGCGACTAGCTCTTCGAGCTCGGTAAGCGACTTTTTCCCGAAGTTGCGAAACTTGAGCAGATCAGCAATGTTGTAGCTGACTAGGTCGCCTAGGGTCTTGATATCAGCGGCTTTGAGGCAATTGTAAGCCCGCACCGACAGGTCGAGCTCAGAAAGCGGCGTCTTGAGCAGCTTTCGCATCTGCAAGAAGTTTTCATCGACTTCTTCTTTTTTCTCGGGCTCATCCGATTGCCGGGTAATGGTCTCGTCGGAAAAGAGCATCAAGTGGCGCAGCAGGATGTTGGCCGCCCCTTTGAGGGCTGATTCGGCATCGATGGTCCCGTCGGTCTGCAGGTCGATTTCCAACTGCTCGTAGTCCGTCTTTTGCTCGATCCGGTAATCTTCTACGTGATAACTCACGTTTCGGATGGGAGTAAAGATGGCGTCGATGGCGATCTCTCCAATGTTTGCGTTGGGGATCTTATTTTCCTCGGCGGGTGCATACCCACGCCCCTTACCGATGGTCAGCTCGATGTCGAACTGGGTTTTAGGGTCAAGGTGAGCAATGACGTGGTCAGAGTTGGTCACCTGAAACACAGCGGTGTGATCGCTGATATCTCCAGCCTTGAAAACCTCTTTGCCACGCACGGAGACGAAAATCTTCTCATCGCCTTCGCCGGTCTTCTTCAGGCGTACGCCTTTGCGGTTGAGGATAATCTCGGTTACATCTTCGATCACACCCGGCACCACCGAAAACTCATGGTCAACCCCGGGGATCTTGATGGAAGTGATCGCATAGCCTTCTAGTGAAGAGAGCAGTACGCGACGCAGGGCATTACCTACGGTGATACCATAGCCACGCTCGAGGGGACGCAACAGGAATCGCCCGAAAAAGTCACTTTCTTTTTCTAGGACGACTTTCTCTGGCATTTGAAAATTCAACAACGCCATATGTAGTTTCTAGCGGTTTAAAGGCTTGATGATAGAGAGATTGTCATCGACAGACCAACTGTTAGGGGTAAAAACGCCGGGCGATGACTTACTTCCCAATAAGGAACGGATCATCCGCCTGCGGTATTGGCAGGCGGATTTCGTTGGCTTACTTAGCTTAGTAACGCTCAAAAAATAAGTTGGCTTTCTTCGCCTGGAAATGAGAGGTTGAGATTTTGAGATCAGGAGACGGTACCTCTCAAGGTCTCACCATCTCAGGATCTCACTATTCCTCCTTGATCTAGAACGGGATCTCTAGCCAAATTAGGGAAGCTATTTTTCTGGCGCTACTTAGAATATAATTCTACGATCAACTGCTCGTTAATGTTTTCGGGGATATCTTCTCGGTCGGGGTAGTTGAGAAAGGTTCCCTTGAGTTCATTGGCCTGTACATCGAGCCAGTTGTAGCGCTGTGAGCGACCAAGGTTTTCAGAGACGACTTCGAGGTTGCGGCTTTTTTCGCGCACCTGAATCACATCGCCGGGGTTGAGCAGCACCGACGGGATATTAGTGGAGACGCCGTTGAGGGCAAAGTGCTTGTGGTTGACCAACTGACGAGCGGCGCGACGGGTAGGAGCAAATCCCATGCGGAAAACCACATTGTCTAGGCGAGATTCGAGCATCTGCAAAAAGATGGTACCGGTTACCCCTTTCCTGCGTGAAGCTTTGACAAAGGTGTTGCGGAACTGCTTTTCGAGCAGGCCGTAGGCGTATTTTGCTTTCTGCTTTTCGGCCAACTGTTGACCGTACTCCGAAACTTTGCGGCGGCGGCTGCGACCGTGTTGGCCGGGGCCGTACTTACGGCGATCCAGTGCTTTGCTGGGGCCAAAAATGGGTTCGCCAAACTTGCGGGCGATTCTGTCTTTAGGACCTCTGTATCTTGCCATCAGTGTGATTAGTGATTGAAGGGGTGTGGCGTATGGCCATCACCGGTGAAAAGTCAACTGAGATTTGCCAGATTGAGACGGCAGAAGTGGAATCCTCTGGCCTCCTCGCAGTTGAAAGAAGAGCAACGTCGATCAAACACGACGACGCTTGGGGGGACGGCAGCCGTTGTGTGGCAGCGGGGTGATATCCTTGATGGTGGTCACCTCGATGCCAGCAGCATTTACCGCCCGAATCGCAGACTCGCGGCCAGCTCCGGTACCTTTGACGTAGACCTCGACCTTGCGTAGGCCTTGGTCGTATGCCTTTTTCGCACAATCGGTAGCAGCCACCTGAGCCGAGTAGGGGGTGTTTTTTTTCGACCCACGAAAGCCCATCTTACCAGCCGCCGACCAAGAGATGGTGTTGCCAGCCATGTCGGTGATGGTGATGATGATGTTGTTGAAAGAAGAGCTGATGTGCACCTGCCCGTTGGGATCGACGCGCTTTTTCTTCGTGTTGGTCTGTTGTTGTTGTTGTCTTGACTTTGCCA
>CAYVAP010000537.1:0-3996 GCA_964449365.1 uncultured Bacteroidia bacterium | reverse complement strand
CTTCTCACAGCCTGCCATCGTTCATCCCAATCCCAGTGCGGCCTTTACGGCCGACAACATTTGTGAGGACGAATTGGCAACTTTGCTCGATCAATCCAGTCAGGGAGCTGGTCCCATCACCAGCTACACTTGGTTGTTTGCGGATGGGACTACCGCTTCGGGCACCACGGTGCAGCGTGGCTTCACGCAGGCTGGTCCGGAGGCGATCAGCTTGATCATTACCGATGTCTTTGGCTGTACCGACTCGGTGGGAGATACCATTGAGGTATTTGCTCGCCCCCAAGCAGACTTTGTCTCCGACTCGTTCTGCCTCAATCAGCCCATCACCTTCACCGACCGTTCTACTTCCTACCAACCTCCCATTCAAGCATGGGAGTGGGATTTTGGAGACGCAACCACTGACAGTACGACTTCGCCCACTCATATCTACGGGGCCCCTGGCGTCTACACGGTTACCCTGGTGGTGACTGATGCCGAGGGCTGTCGAGATACCACGGGTCGTAGCGCGCTGGTCGGCGAGTTGCCTGATCCTTCTTTCACCGTCGAGCCTGAGTGCTTGGGGTTCACCTCGCAATTCGATGCCGGTGCGCCCATCGCAGGCGAGACCTACGCCTGGGATTTTGGCGACAATGGCAGCTCTACCCAAGCCAATCCCAACTACCAGTACGGTTCATCCGGTGATTTTATCGTCCAATTGGTGGTGACCAATGCCTTTGGCTGTCAGGATAGCAGTAGCGATAACAGTCAGATTTACCGACTGCCCGTGGCAGACTTCACGGCGGAGGCAGCTTGCCAGGGGAATCTGATGACCTTCGACAACCAATCTTCAGAAGGCGATTTTCCTCTCGTGGCATACGACTGGGCTTTTGGCGATGCCTCTGCCCCTAGCAGCCTGACTGATCCTACCCACATCTATGAGGAATATGGGCAGCGCACCGTTGCCTTACAGATTACCGATGCCTTTGGCTGCACAGCTGATACGGCCAAGCCAGTGCAAGTTTGGGCCCGTCCGTTGGTGGACTTTGTCTCCGATACCGCCTGTGCAGAAGCCGAAGTGGCCTTTTTCGACCAGTCGACGGTGCCCGATGGATCAGCGATTAGCGCTCGGCGCTGGGATCTGGGCAATGGCAGTAGCCGAGAAGGCGAAAAAGTAGAAACCTCCTATCCAGCATCCGGCAGTTACGACGTCGAATTGCTGGTCATCACCGAGCACGGTTGCCGCGACAGCCTCACCCGCAACGTGCTGATCTATCCCCTACCCCAGTTGAGTTTCGATTACGAATCGACTTGCGCCCTGGATACCACCTTTTTTACCTCTTCGGTATCCATCGACAGCAGCATCGCAGGCGACGTGGTGAATCAATGGTCATGGGATTGGGGAGATGGTACGCAGAGCGGAGCCTTGGTCAATCCCGGGCACCTCTATGGTCGCTACGGCGATTACGTGGTTATCCTTTCTGCCGTGTCTCAGCGTGGCTGCGAAAATTCCTTGCTGCGCATCGTGCCGATCTATCGCCTGCCCGAAACGCCGCGTATCTTCCCGGATACCGCCTGTTTTGGCGATGCGGCCTTCCTCTCGGCCACGGCGCGGTTTTCAGCCGACGAGTTGACCTGGTACTACGCATACGACGATGAAGTCTCTTTTCAAGCGGGTAACTCTTTGGTTACGCCCAACCTGACCGAGAGCATCAGCTATTACGTGGAATCCTCTTCGCCCGAAGGCTGTATCAGTCAGCGCGTGGTGCTTACGGCAGAGGTGTATCCCGACGCTGCCCCGGAGCTCATCGCTGACGCTGATATCGTCGAGCGCCCCGATGCCATCGTGAATTTCAAAGTAGGATCGCAGATCCCGATGAGCAGCTACGCCTGGAACTTCGACGATGGGCAGCGCTCGAACGGACCGGAGCCAGCCCATACCTTCGCGCAAAAGGGTATCTACACGGTGAGCGTGGACTTAATGGATAAAAATGGCTGCGAATACCGCCTCAGCCGCAACATCGAGGTCAAAGAGTTGATCAACGTACTGGTCCCTAGTGCCTTTACGCCCAACGGCGATGGAAAAAATGACAACTTTTTCGTCGGGCAAACCCTGATGCGCGACCTCGACTTTGTGGTCTACAACCGCTGGGGGCGAGAGATATTTGCTACCAACAGCATCGATTTCCAGTGGGATGGCCGTGATCAGCAAGGCAACCCTGTACCTGAAGGAGTCTACACCTATCGGTTGCGATCTCGGGATATCGATGGCCGCGTCACGCGCAAGGCTGGCACCATCACCGTACTACGATGAAATAAACCTGGCTCTGAACGTTAGGTAGGAAACATTTTGGCATTGTCTTTTCTAGAAATAGAGAAGACTTTGCCATCACTATCTTCATTGCCAATTAACCGATCATGATGCTGCGCCGAATTGGGCTGCCTTTGCTAGCTGGATTGATGCTCTGGGGTGGATGCGACCGCGATCAAGCCTACATCCTACCCAGCACCTTGGATATTTTTCCCCATGAAGCGGGCCACACTCGCGTCATGTACGTGGAAGACACCACCTACAACACCGCAGGTTTGGATGTCCCGATCGTTTCGGTGTTTGTACAACGCGAAACCTTGGGTGGCCTAGAGACCGACCTCCGGGGCCGCGAGGTGCGGATCGTTAACGTCGAAGTTTCCACAGATTCGGGGAGACAATTTCAACCCGATCGCACCTGGGCTCAATATTTCGAACCCCAAGCTGAAGGGACATACTACGCCGAGCGCATCGAGCAAAATCAGCGAGTGCTGGTGCTAAAGTTTCCCGTCTACCCTGGGGTCGCCTGGAATGGTAACCTCTACAACAACGCCGGCGTCAAGGAATTTTACTACCAAAACATCGACAGCACCGTCACGGTAAATGGGCAAAGCTTCGAAAATTGCGTGGTGGTCATGCGGGACAATGAGCAGACCCTTATCTCCGACCGCCTGGCCTACGACATCTACGCGCCAGGCGTGGGCCTGATCGAACGCTACGACCGCAACCTGATCTTCGACCAAAACGGCAACACCCCCGAAGAGACCTTCAACCCTAGCGCCAGCTACAGCCGCCGAGAGGTGCTGATCGATTGGGCAGATTAAAACAGGGGAGTCCCTCTTTCCCTCATCCCTCCTTACCCGGCTAATGACCGACTGGTCAACCAAAATTTTCCTTTTCTCGGCAACTTAGCTAGTTTTGCATCCGTAATATTGACTGACTGGTCACTCGCAAGCCGAATTCGAAATTCGGTATTCGAAATGGCTATGCGCTTTATTTCGAATTTTAAATTTCTTACCTCGAATTCTCCGTCATGAGCCCCCGCAGCAGCGAGCAACTCGACGAACTCCGCGAACAGCGTAAGGCCGACATCCTGGAGGCCGCCTTGACGTTGTTTGCCCGGCAAGGCTTTCACAATACCTCCATCGAGCAGATTCGCAAAAAAGCGGGGGTATCGAAGGGGCTGATCTACAATTACTTCGAAAAAAAAGAAGACCTTGTCACGGCGATCCTGATGCGAGAGGTAGATGAAGGGGACGACCTGCTGGCCCACATGATGGCCCTGCCCACTGCGCAGGAAAAGGTGCGCTGGATGCTAGGCTATGCCTTCAACTCCATGGTGCAAAGCCCTGAGCATCAAAAGCTGGTCGCCGCCCTGTCGCTGCAACTGGATTTGCCGGAGTTTGCTCACCTCAAGGAGATGATCATGGGCCGCGTGGTGGGAGTCTTTCCCCTGGCCGAGCAACTGATGCGCGAGCTGGGCTTCGCACATCCCGCCACGGAAGGAAGAGCCTTCACCGCCCTGCTCGACGGCATTGGCCTACAATACCTCATGCTGGGCGGCGAAGTGATAGATCTGGACGAAATGAAGCGATACCTCTTGCGTCGCTATTGCGCCGAGAGCTCTGCCGAAGAGTGCGACGACCACACCCCCGAACCCCAGGATTCTCACCCCGAAGCTGACACAAACCACCAAACCGATTCATAGCGAT
>CAYVAP010000536.1:0-4005 GCA_964449365.1 uncultured Bacteroidia bacterium | reverse complement strand
AAACCGATCCATGCTAAATCCATATTTTCTTCTTTGTATATTTCTTTTAACCGTTCGTCATACACGTTTTTCATTTGCTGCTCAAATTGTTTGGGGATAGATGGGTCTTCAGCAATGTGTCCCTGGTCACCCGATGTTTCGATCCATTGATCGAGTTTGCTTTGCATCGACTGATCAAACTGCTTGTCCAGCAGATTGCTCATCTCTGGCCAATCGCTTCCACTGAGAGGCATTTGCCAGCTTGCCAGTGCCTCGCGGATGCGCGTGAGCAGCACATCGTCGTCCAGCAAGCGAGCCATTTGCTGCCAACCTTCTTCATCAAAGGCCACTTGCAGCGTCAGGAGTCGCTTGAGCAAAAGGGCATCGAAGGGCTGATCGGCCAGCAAAGCCGCGATGACAGGCCAGTCGGCTTCTGCCCCAGATGCGTGTAGCGTTTCTAGGCGCTCGCGGAGCACCTGATCAAACCCCTCGTCCAGCCGAGCAACCATCTGGGGCCATGCTTCGGGATCTAGAGGAAGGATCAATTCACGTAGCTTGGATCGCAACCGATGATCGAAAGCACGGTCGAGCAGGGCTGTCATTTTACCCCAGTCATCAGGGGCAAATGGCAGGGCCAGGAATTGAAGCTTTTCCCTGATCAAGCGATCAAGCTGGTGCTCACGCATAGTTTTCTCCTTCAGCACGCCGAACGGTCCGGGATTTCATCACCATCTGTTGAAGTTTTCCCCGTGCCTTGGCCAAGTTAGATTTTGAGGTCCCTTCGCTAATATTCAGAGACTTAGCTACCTCTTTGTGTGAATAGCCTTCGATGACATAGAGGTTGAACACCATGCGATAAGCAGGGGACAACTTCTGTACCATCTCCAAAATTTCTTCTGCGCTGAGATCCGACACCACATCGTGCATATCCGCTTCGTGCACCGCGTGATTGATTTCCACCAAATTGGGGCGCTTGGCCGATTTTCGATAGTGATCGATCGCGGTATTTACCATGATGCGACGAATCCAGGCCCCAAGATTGGTACCCCGAGTAAACTTCTCCAGGTTGTTGAACACCTTGAGAAAGCCCTCGTGCAATACGTCCCGAGCTTCTTCTCGGTCATTGGTATAGCGCATACATACCACGATCATGCTGCCGTAGTAGCGCTCATACAGCATCCGCTGATATTTGCGACCTCCTTGCAGACATCCCTCGACAATCTCATCCTCATGATGATCTGAAACGCTCATGCTCATCGGATTATAGGTAAAACGCCCGCGGTAAATAGATCGTTGCTTGAGATCGACCACCGATCTATCGATCAGGCAAAAGAAGGAGTAAGTTTTCGCCCTAAACGAAGAGAAGATTTCCGCTAAAACGAAGCGAATAATAGGAATGAGTTCAAAGGTCTCAGGTGAAAGTTCGGAGTTGAAAGACGCTGGTGCTTAGCGGATTACGATCCGATCGACTGGCAGAAACACCATTTCGAAGGCACGAATGCTTTCGAAACGAAGCAAGCGATCATCCAGCTTAGTCCTAATAAGCAGTCTATCAACGATCCTAACCATTAACAACTGACCACGAACTTCGAATTCGTTCCACTAGGTAAGTGTCCTTACATAAGAAGCATTAATCACAGATTTAATCGGGTGGTGATGCGGGTAGTCGGGATGTTGCCCAATTTCCTAGCTAAATTAGACATTTCGCGTAGCAAAACCTAGTGCTTTCATTCGAAGACTCACCTACACGAACGGCCAGGGATATAAAGGAAATAAGGTATAAGGCACGCCGGTTATCCCCTCTCATGTTGGCTTACTCAGGGATTTGCACCTGCGGGGCAACCCTCGGGCCTCACCCACCTAAACGGACTCGATCCAGATAGCGGCTTAGCCGTGCCCCTGCTTGGTGTGCCACGCTCCACGCTGCCTTACCTCTTCCCCCAAGCCGCGTAGCGGCGGCTCCGTCGTGGGATTTGCCTCACCGATATGATGCGGTATACGCGATAAGGTATGCGTTGGCGAGGCCGGACGTTTTCCCGTTCATATTCCCCCTCTCAGGGGCCGTGGCGGCTAATTTTACTACCAACAACTGACCGCGAACGTCGAACTCGCCCCCTCGGGCCAGCTATCCTCGCTCCTGGAGGCGGCGGGCAGATATTTCGGTGGTGAGCATGCCGTATACCACGATGGTTATCGAGCTGAGCGGCATCAAAATCGCCGCGATCACCGGCGAGAGCAAGCCCTGCACCGCGATGGCGAGTCCCACCACGTTGTACAGTAGCGACAGTATCAGCCCCCCGCGCACCAGACGCATACTGTTGCGAGTGTAGCGCAGGATATCGTCGAACTGCTCAAAACGGCGCGCGTCCATGATGGCGTCGCAGGCGGGCGAAAAGGTGTCGATATTTTCCGAAACCGCCACCCCCACGTCGCTGCGTCGCAAGGCTCCCGCGTCGTTGAGGCCATCGCCGACCATCATCACTCGCTCGCCTTGGGCTTGCAGCTCCGCGATGTGGGTGAGTTTGTCTTGTGGAGATTGGTCAAAGTGCATGGCAGTACTGGCAGGCATTAGCTCGGCCAGCGCCTCGGCCTCGCGATCGTTGTCGCCCGAGATGAGCGACAGCCCGCTGTGCTGACGCAGGCCCGCTAGCACCTCGGATAGGCGACTGCGGTAGCGTTGCGGCATCGATACCCGGGCCTTGAGTTGGCCATCGATCATGATCCAAGTTCCCCTCGTGTCCTTGGGGGGTATGTTGCTACCTGCCGCGTCGATCAGGGCCCAGTTGCCGAGGTGTACCTGCCGACCGTCTACTTCGCCTACCAGCCCCTGCCCGGTATGCTCTGCGAAGCTCTGCACAGGCAGGTCGGCGTCCGTCTTGAGTGCCTGCTCGATGGCTCGGCTCATGGGATGGGTCGATTGGCGGGCCAAGGTGGCTACTAGGTCGCGTTCATAAGCCTGGAGGTCGCCGTCGATCTTGACTTGGCCGTCGGTATGTTTATAGGTCAGGGTGCCGGTCTTGTCAAAAACTACATGGGTGAGCGCGGTCATGGTTTCTATGACCTGGGTATTTTTTACATAAAAACCCAGACGGCCCAGCACGCGCATGGTATTGCCCAAAATGATGGGGCTGCTCAGCGCCAGGGCGCAAGGACAAGCCACGATCAGCACAGCCGTAAATACATTGACCGCCATGCCCACAGAGTCGGTGGCCCACCAAAAAATCCCGGCGATGGTGCCAATGGCCAGTACTGCGAGCGTAAAGCGCCGTCCGATCAGGTCGATGAACTGGGTGAGCTTCGAGGCGCGGTCTTCCTGCATAGCCTCATGATTCCACAGCTCGGTGAGGTAGCTCTGCGAGACGTTTTTGACTAGGGTCAACTCGATGGCGGGCCCCACCTGCCGCCCCCCTGCGTAGATCAGGTCGCCAGCTTTTTTGCGTACCGGGCGGGCCTCACCCGTAACAAAGCTATAGTCGATCTGGGCTTCTTCGCTCAGCAGCAGCGCATCGGCCGGCATCAATTCCTGATGGCGAACCACGATGGTATCGCCTGCGCTAAGCTGGGTGATGGGTACGCTACTCTCTTCTCCCGCCTCTTTGCGGGTGGTAGAAATCGGAAAGTACGACTTGTAATCCCGGTCGAAAGAGAGTCGGTCGTAAGTCTTGTTTTGGAACCAGCGCCCCACCAACAGGAAAAATACCAGCGCCGCGAGCGAGTCGAGGTAGCCTGCTCCGGTTTGGGTAACGATTTCGAAGACGCTGCGCCCAAATAGCACCACAATCCCTAAGGAAATGGGCACGTCGATGTTGAGGAAGCGCTCGCGCAGCCCTACCCAAGCCGATTGGAAGAAAACCGTGGCGCTGTAAAAGATCACAGGCAGGACCAGCAAGATATTGAGATAGCCGAAAAACTGCCGAAATTCCGGAAACTGGGTTTCATCCAGCCCCAAGTATTCAGGAAAGCTCATCAGCATGATGTTGCCGAAGGCGAATCCAGCTACGCCCAACTTGTAGTCAAAGTGGCGAT
>CAYVAP010000535.1:0-4008 GCA_964449365.1 uncultured Bacteroidia bacterium | reverse complement strand
GCAAATAGCCCTGATTGGCTCTGCGCAGCCTGGGCAACTTTCAACCTTGAACTTTGAACCGCGAAACTAATGACTAGTCATCGTTCAAGCCTGTTTCTCGCTTCGTCTTTGCATCACATGAACCTCAACGAACTCAAATATATCTGGCAAGCCCACAGCAGCGCCCAGGCCACTCAGGAGCAGCATAGCCACGAGGCTATTCGGCAGATGCTCTATCAGCGCAGCCGCACGGCCCTGAGTCGCATCAACCGCAACATTTTACTAGAAGCTGCCTTTATGCTGCTGACTTTGCTGGGATCGATCTGGATGCTGTGGCAACAACCCGCCAACCTCGACGCCATGTGGCTCTTCCTCATCCTGTTTTCGGTGGGGAGCCTCATCTTTTATCGGGTCAAGTATCAGCAGCTCAACCGCGCTACCCTGGGCCGCGAAAACCTCCGCACCTCCCTCTGGGAAATTGCCCGCGTGATGGGGCACTACATGCATCTCTACACCTTCATGGCGGTGGTGATTCCGGTTTTGGCTTGTCTCTCCCTCCTCTATGGCTACGGTGTCGCGGCAGCCGAAGATGGGCGCAGCCTCATGGATCTGGCCCTCGCCGAGTGGGGCATCCTGCTGGGGATCATGGCCATCTACGGTGTCTTTAGCTACTTTGGCGTACGCTGGTACGTCCGCCGACTTTACGGGAGACACCACCAAGAACTCAAAAATTGTCTCGCCGAACTCGACGAAGCAGCCCTTCCCCTTTGACCATGACGATCTAGAATGTGCCCTATCACTCACCTACATGAAAGGGGCACAGGGGCTACAAGGGCAGGGGGGCTTCGACACAGGGCAGCCCCTCATATTGGCTTACTCAGGGGTTGCGCCAAGCGGCTATGCTTACTTTTGACTTTAAACTTTGACCTGCGAAACTGATGACTAATAGCAGATACCCTCCCGCTGATGCACCTGATGACTTCCTGCGCCCTGCTTTTTGCTCTTGATTACCCAACTCCATTAACCCTCATAACCCATGACGACTAGCATCCATTTTTTCAGCCGCCTGATTGTGCTGCTCGGCACCCTGATCCTGACCATGTGGCCAGGCGTTATCCAGGCCCAAGATGATCCTCATGATCATCTGCTGTGGAAAATCAGCGGCAATGGCCTGACGCAACCGAGTTACCTCTACGGCACCATTCACATCATTGGTACCAAGGACTTTCTCATGAGCGATGCTACCCAAGCCGCCTTTGCTGCGTCGGAGCAACTGGCGCTAGAGCTAGACATGGACGACCCCCCGATAGCCATGGCCATGATGCAAGGAAGGATGATGAAAGATAACAAGACCCTCGCCGATCTGGTCAGCGCAGAAGAATCCACCCTGGTGCGCCAGTTTTTGATCGACTCGGCTGGTCTTCAAGAGAATGCCTTGGGCATGATGGAGCGTATGCAGCCGATGCTACTAGCCTCAGTGTTTTATCCGCACATGCTCGATGGACAGATGAAATCATACGAGCAGGAATTCGTAAGCATGGCTCAGCAAGACAGCATCGAAGTATTGGGCCTGGAGACGGTACAGACCCAGCTCAGCATGGTCGAGCAGATCCCTTATGATGAGCAGGCCGAGATGGTGGTGAGCTTTGCCACCGACTATGAGACCGAGAAAAAACGTATCGAGGACCTGATTGCTACCTACGTCGCGCAGGATCTGGATGGCCTCTATGAATTGGTCGCCCAGTCGGAAGACATGGTCGAGTACCAAGAATTCATGCTCGATGAGCGCAACCGCAAATGGATCGAGACCATGAGCACCCTGGCCAAGGAAAAACCCACCTTTTTTGCGGTAGGGGCTGGCCACCTCTGGGGCGAACAGGGGGTGATCGCCTTGCTTCGTAAAGCAGGCTATACCGTAGAGCCTGTCCAGTAATGCTCAGATTGGATTTTATGCTCCCCGATCCGTGGACCATACTACGTGGCGTAAGGGTTGTAAGGTTATAAGACACTATAACTTATTGATAACAAGGCCATTCAATAAATCAACCACTCTACCATTCAACCACTTTGAAGTATCGCTCATGGATCGGGGAGCATGGTTGAGAGGGGACCTATGTGGCTCAGAGGAGCATGATCGCGAGCAGATCTTGAGCAGCAACTTAGCCGCCAAAGGCTGCCTCGCCAAACACATCGACCATCAGATCGTTATCATCGAAGATCATCTCTTCCACAGGCAGATCAAACTTCAGCGGGCGCATCTCGAAGGTGTCTTGGTACTGGTCGAGCGCCTTTTTGACTTCGCGAGGCAATGAAAGGTGAGTGCCATCGAGATCTACGCGCCAGCGGCGACTTTCATGGCCCATGAGGCGCACTTCTTCAAAGCAGTCTTGCTCTATGATCGCGAGCTCGACAGGGGTACGGCGGCCCTCGCTTTGCTGAGCGGCGCGAATGTGCCGCTTGGTTACTTGGATCAGCATGATTTCGGTTGTTTGAGGATGAGTAGAAAACCTGATCGAGTCGCGACCTTAGGGGCGAGAGCTCTTGGGTTTGGCTACTAAAGTCTGATCTATGCGGAAGGGGGCATACTGCCTAGCAGTAGGAATCTTACGCATGCAAGAACTAATAGAGATCGGTGATCAAACCGTAGACAAGAAAAACTCGAAACACCAATCATCTAAGGCTACGAAATGCTCGCGGTTATCTGCCCTTTGCTACGCAACAAGCAAGCCGAAGTAGCGACCAAAGGCGCGACTCCGGGCTGACTTGGCGGCACCCGTGCTTCGACCGCTCAAAAGCCATTTTGAACCGTCAGGCCCCTTCGAGAGATTTTTTCACAAAATGGCTAGCCATATTTGACCTCGCGTCGTATCTTATTAGCATAAAACGACACATATTTCGTCTCAAACATGGTTGGATATGGAGTAATAAGCCAGGGTTCAGGTTTCGGCCCGACCTGGCGAACGTGCCTCATCCAGCCTGAACCTACACCCTTTGATCTTCTGGAAGCGATATGCAAGCGAATATAGAATCGGCTACGATTGTACTACTCATGGTGAATTTTCTGGTCTCCATCCAGGCCTTTTCTCGCCTCGACTTCATGGAGCGGATGAATTTTCACGTAGACAAAGTTCTGATTGGTAAAGAGTACCACCGTCTCATTTCGGCTGGCTTTGTTCACACCGGATGGTCGCATTTGATCTTCAATATGCTGGCCCTCTACATGTTTGCCCGTTCCTTTGACTACATTGGCATGTCGATCGGGTTTTATCTCCTGATCTACCTGGCCTCGCTGGTAGGTGGACATGCGCTAGCCCTGTTTTTGCACCGCGATCATGGCGACTACCGCTCCGTAGGGGCCTCCGGCGCGGTCAACGGCGTGATCTTCGCCGCCATCGCTTTGATCCCTGGACTCAAGGTATGGTTTATCCCCGGCTGGATCTTCGGCATCATCTACATGCTGGTCACCCTCTATGGCATCAAGGCTCAGCGCGACCGCGTGGGGCACGAGGCTCACCTCGGCGGGGCGCTGACCGGCCTGCTGTTCGCTATCGCCTATCAGCCCATGATCCTCACCGCTCGACCGCTGATCATCCTAGCGATGCTCCTGCCCGCCGCCATTTTCTTGTACCTGGTCTTCACCCGACCAGAAGTGATGCTGGTGCCTGACTATTTTCGCAAAGAAATGGAGCGCGTGCGCCAAACTGTGGGCCGTTCCACTCCGCCGAGTTCCTCTCCGGCCTTTCAAAGTGCCGAAGAGGAAATCAACCATTTGCTCGACAAGGGCATCGAAAACCTCTCGAACAAAGAGCACAAACGCCTTGAAGAACTGTCTCGCTCCCTGGATGATTGACCGCTACCTAGCTTTTCTGTTTACTCTGATTTTTACCGTGGGAGGGCTGGCCTCGCCTTCTCTGGCCTTGGGGCAATCGCCTAAGTTTACCCACGCCAAACTCGCGCTCAGAAAAAAGCGAGATCAGAGCAATCTGCGCCACTTGAAGCTGTATCGAATGAAATAGCTCAAAATGACAA
>CAYVAP010000534.1:0-4022 GCA_964449365.1 uncultured Bacteroidia bacterium | reverse complement strand
CAGACGCTGAGCTACACCATCGATATCTATCGCCCTAAGCTGATCCCAACGCAGGATCCGGTAGCCTTTTTTGCCTTCGTGAGCTTCTTTCCGCGGTTGGTGGCGGGACCAATCGAGCGGGCCACCCACCTGGTGCCGCAGTTTGAGCGGGAGCGCAAATTCGACTACGAATTGGCCAAGGATGGCGCGCGGCAGATGCTGTGGGGCTTTTTCAAAAAAATCATGATCGACGACATTGCCGCCGGGCATGTCGACCAGATCTTTGCTGACTATACCACGCTAGATAGTACCACGCTGCTGTTGGGGGGCGTATTCTTTGCCTTTCAGATCTACGGCGACTTTAGCGGGTATTCAGATATTGCCATCGGCCTATCAAAACTGTTTGGCTTTGATCTGATGACCAACTTTCGCCTGCCCTACTTCTCGCGGGACATTGCGGAGTTTTGGCGGCGCTGGCACATCTCACTCTCCACCTGGTTTCGCGACTACCTCTACATCCCGTTGGGCGGCAGCCGGGGCGGCAAGTGGATGCAGTTTCGCAACGTGATGATCATCTTTGTGGTGAGTGGCTTTTGGCACGGGGCCAACTGGACCTTCATCGTTTGGGGCTTTCTCAATGGCCTGTACTACCTGCCGCTGATGTTTGCCAATCGCAACCGGGTCAATACCGATCAGGTGGCCCAGGACACCTTCCTACCGAGCCTGCGCGAGCTGGGGCAAATGGGGGTTACCTTTTTCCTGACCATCGTCGCGTGGGTGTTTTTTCGGGCGGCTGACGTGGGCGAGGCCATCGGCTATCTCAGCCGCATGTTCATGTCGGGGCAATTCAGCATGCCGACCGAACACGTTGGCCCGCTGGCCTGGATCGCCATCTTGCTGGTCATCGAGTGGGTGCAGCGCAAAAAGGCGCACGGTTTTGCCTTCGAAGGGGCACCTATCGTGCTGCGCTGGGGCACCTACCTGGTCGTTACCATCCTGCTCTGCTGGGGCTACACCGTCGAAAAGACCTTCATCTACTTCCAGTTTTGACATGAAACTTTTCCTGCAAAAAATCGGTCTCTTCCTGGCTCTGGTGGTTATGACCTTTGTGGTGGCGACTTGGCTGCCCGATTTGGGAAACCGGGGCAACTTGCTCTACTCGCTCATCGACAAGCACGAGCGGCTGGATAGCATCGAGGGGCCGCGCCTGATCTTCGTGGGGGGCTCCAACCTGCTCTTCGGGCTGGATAGCCGCCTGGTGGAAGCAGAAATCGGCATGCCCGTGGTCAACCTGGGGATGCATGCGGGGGCAGGGCTGCGCTTTATGCTCAATCACACCCAAGGTCTGGTGCGCGAGGGCGACATCGTGGTGCTTTCGCCTGAGTATGCTCACTTCTATGACCGCAGCCCCTCGACCTACGATGGGCAAGATGAGCTGCTGACCATGGTGCTGGACGTGTATCCGGCTGCACGCAAGGATCTCTCGCTGGCTCATTGGCTGGCGCTGTACCGCTATTTCCCCAACTACGTGGGCAACAAGTACTTTTCCTTTTTCCGCTACCTGCTCAAGCCTAAGACCCGCAAGGGAAAGTTCACTGTGTACATGCGCGATCAGGTCAATCCTTGGGGCGATGTGGTGGGCCACCTACTGGTCAAGAACCAGCCCTTTCCGGCGGTGGGCGAAGAACAGTTCGAGGTAGATCCCCGGGTGCTACCGCATCTCAATCGCTACGCAGAAGCCCTGCGCGAGCAGGGTGCTCAAGTCTACCTAACTCCTACCGCTTTTCAGGCCAGTAGCTACCGCAATACCCAGGCGACGGTGGAGGCCATCGAGCAAGCCTGGCACGAAAAGGTCGACATCGAGGTGCTGGGCAACCCCTGGCGCTATCGCTTCCCCGACGATATGTTTTGGGATAGCCCCGAGCACCTCAACCGCCACGGCCGCGAGCTGCGCACCAAATATCTCATAGCAGACCTCCAATCTGCTTTGGCTTCACAGCCATGACGAACGCTCCCTCTGACTGATGCTGCTCGCCTGCATCCGTCTAACTACTCCCTTTCATGTTATTCAACTCGACCGAATATCTTCTTTTTCTTCCTCTAGTCTTTCTGCTGTATTGGTTTGTGTTGCGTGGGCTGCGGGTGCAAAACCTGCTGCTGCTCATCGTGAGCTACGTCTTTTATGGCTGGTGGGACTGGCGCTTCCTGTCGTTGATCGCTTTCAGTTCGGTGGTTGACTTTCTGGTGGCTCAGGGCATGGCGGGGACCAAAGATCGCAAGCGACGC
Source organism: uncultured Bacteroidia bacterium (assembly GCA_964449365.1). Lineage (GTDB taxonomy): Bacteria > Bacteroidota > Bacteroidia > J057 > J057 > CAYVAP01. Next base: position 1,757 of record CAYVAP010000534.1, on the reverse strand, counting down.
AGCCTCCTCCTGACCGTCAGCCTGTCGGTCAATCTGGGGATGTTGGGCTTTTTCAAGTACTACAACTTCTTCGTCGATTCGTTCGTCGATCTCTTTGCGGTGTTTGGGATTGGGCTGGAAGTGAGCACCCTACAGGTGATCTTGCCGGTGGGCATCAGTTTTTACACCTTTCAGACCCTGAGCTACACCATCGACGTGTATCGGGGCGATTTGAAGCCGGCCAAAGATTGGATCGCTTTTTTTGCCTACGTGAGCTTTTTTCCGCAACTGGTGGCTGGCCCCATCGAGCGGGCGACGCAGTTGCTGCCGCAGTTTTATGACAAGCGCCCCTTCGACTATCAGCAGAGCCTGGATGGCCTGGGGCAGATCGCCTGGGGCTTGTTCAAGAAGGTGGTGATCGCGGACAACTGCGCGCCGCTGGTCAATGAGATTTTTGCCAATTATGAGACCCTGCCTGCCACCACGCTGATGCTGGGGGCGGTGTATTTTGCCTTTCAGATCTACGGCGACTTTAGCGGCTACAGCGATATCGCCATCGGTACGGCCAAGCTCTTTGGCTTCACCCTGATGACCAACTTCCGCTACCCTTATTTCTCGCGCGACATTGCGGAGTTTTGGCGGCGCTGGCACATTTCGCTCTCGACTTGGTTTCGCGACTACCTCTACATCCCGCTGGGCGGCAGCCGGGGCGGCCTCCACATGAAGCTGCGCAATACGTTGGCGATCTTTTTGGTGAGTGGCTTTTGGCACGGGGCCAACTGGACCTTCGTGATCTGGGGCCTGCTCAATGCGCTGTACTTTCTGCCGCTGCTGCTACGGCAAAAGAACCGGGTCAACACCGGTCAGGTGGCCGAGGGGCGACTCTTGCCTACCCCCCTGGAATTGGGACAGATCATCACCACCTTTGCCCTGAGCTGCGTCGCGTGGGTGTTTTTCCGGGCCGAGAGCTTGAGCCATGCGCTGGGGTACCTCTGGCACATGGGTATCGGGGGCATCGCCCCGCTGGATGAGCATGCTCGCTACCTGCCGTATATCGCGGCGCTGTTGCTGATCGAATGGGTGCAGCGCGACAAGCGGCATCCCCTGCAACTCACGGACCGGGCACCTGTCTGGCGCTGGGCCGTCATGATTCCGGTGATTATCACCATTGCGGTGCTGGGCAATACGCAGGAGGACATGTCCTTCATTTATTTTCAATTTTAAGGGATGGGGCCTCGCATGGGTTGATGTCTCCCTGCGAACTATGGCCTTCGAATTCACCTATATGAACGGTCAGGGGTATCAGGGAATAAGGCGAGGTGATCAGGTACAGCATTTACCTTCCGTTCCTCTTGGCTCACTCAGTGGCCGCGCCCAGCGGCTATATTTACTTTCAACTTCTGCTTATGCGCGCTTTCCTTGTTCAATTCGCTGTGTTTCTGGCGGCTACCTTTTTGGTAATGGAAGTTTTTTTCCGGTTCAGTGGGCTGGCTCCCGAGATCCCTTTTGCCCGCTACCTGCCGGAGTATGCCTTGACGGTGAGCGATCGCCGCCAAGATAGCGCAGGCTGGTATACCTATGGCAAGCAGGCACAAATCAGGGCCCCCTGGCGCATCAATGAGGCCGGGTGGAACAGTGCGTTTGATTATCGCAGAGACACTAGCAGTCCGCTGGTGGCCATCGTGGGCGACTCTTACGTGGAGAACTTGTATTGCCCGCCCGAAGAGCACCTGGATTATCTGCTGGCTCAGCGGCTACCGGCTGGTTATCGGGCTTAT
>CAYVAP010000533.1:0-4023 GCA_964449365.1 uncultured Bacteroidia bacterium | reverse complement strand
GGTTGACTTCGAGGACCACGGTAGCCCCTTTCTGACCGCGCAATAAATCGCGCACCTCGACGATTTCCATGCTGCGCCCCTCGACCGGGGTGCCATCGACGCGCAGAAGCTGATCACCGGCCTTGAGGCCGGCCTGATCCGCAGGATAGCCTTGGTAAGCCTCGAGCACCACGATGCGGTCGTCGCGTTTGCCGATCAAGGCACCCACACCAGCGTAGGCGCCGGTGCTGATAAAGCGAAAATCCTCGACTTGTTCTTCGCTGATATAATTGGTGTAAGGGTCGAGCGAAGCGAGCATGGCATCGATGCCCGTACGCATCAGCTCATTGGGGTCGGTTTCTTCCACATACAAGGTGTTGACTTCTCGGTACAAGCGACCGAAGATGTCCAGGTTCTTGGATATTTCGAAGTAATTGTCCGAAACATCGGAGATGAAGCCGACAGAGAAGGAAAGGATCACTACCCCAAGCCAGGTAGCAGCGCGACGCATCTTCATAAATGGAAAGTGAATAGCAAATAGTGGTGAAGCACGAACAAGCATGGGCCATTTTTTGCCTCTCATTAGCCTGCTGTCAAATTTAACATTTAATATACCGAAAAAATCGGACAGGGCCATGCTGGCTAAGTGCGCAAGCAAGATTTTTTGCAAACAAAGCGCCCAAAAGGAGCAAAACCTCTTCCTACCAAGTGCGACGCCATTGCTACCACCGCTCAGGCATCGTTTTGTAAATTCCTTCGTAGTATCCCTTTGAAACTACATTCTCATCATTACAAAACTCTTCACTATGTCCCTTAGACTAGGTGATATTGCACCAGACTTTACCGCCCAAACCACCGAAGGCACCATCAATTTTCACGAATGGCTCGGTGATAGCTGGGGCGTGCTTTACTCGCACCCCGCCGACTTTACTCCAGTTTGTACCACTGAACTGGGTCGCACTGCCGCCCTGAAAGGGGAATTCGAAAAGCGCAACGTCAAGGTCATCGCCCTGAGCGTAGACGATCTGCAGTCGCACATGAGCTGGCTCTCCGATATCGAAGAAACCCAGGGTACTGCCGTCAATTTCCCCATCATCGCTGATGAGGATCGCAAGGTGGCCGAGCTCTACGACATGATGCACCCCAACGCGGATGACAAATTCACCGTGCGCACCGTCTTTGTGATCGGTCCAGACAAGAAGGTCAAGCTCTCCATGACCTACCCCCCTAGCACGGGCCGCAATTTCTTCGAAATCTTACGCGTGATCGACTCGCTACAGCTCACCGCTGATTATAGCGTGGCTACCCCCGTGGATTGGGAAGCAGGCCAGGACGTGGTTATTTCACCCTCCATCTCAGACGAAGATGCCAAGGAGAAATTTCCCAAAGGCTGGGACACCAAAAAGCCCTACCTGCGCCTGACCCCGCAGCCAAACAAGTAAGGGCAGATGTGGGGAGCAGGGAAGTAGAGGGTATCAAGGAAATACAGCATCAGATTCTGTTCGTCAGCGCTACACGCCGTATCTGGTCCTTTTTCCGTACTTTCCTCCCTACGGCCCCAGCTCCCGCCCACCACGAGCGCCAATCCATATGGACTGGCGCTCGTTTTTTATTGATAATCACAATCTTACAAAGGGAGGCGTAGCACTCGAAAACGGAACGGTCAGGTTTTTTTATAATTCTGCGAGGAAATTCAGCTCAGGGAAGAAAAAGCCCTTCCTGACACGGAGGCAGGAAGGGCCAAAGGATGAGGGCAGGCATGCATCAGCGCAGATTGAGCATCTGCGGATCGATCATTTGCAGGCCAGCCTCTAGTTCGGTGAGCTTGTCTTGATAGCCATTTTGCTGGTACTGTTGCCGCAGCAGACGAATGGGGTAGACGTACTCGCGCGTACGATAAAATGGCTTGTTGACGTCGGAGTAGTACTGCAAGGTCTGTAGCACCCGGTTTTGGGCAAAGCTGTAATACTCCAGCGCTTTCTCTTTTTCGCCCAGCCGATCGAACATGATGCCAGCCCGCACGATCATGTAGGGATCAGGGGTGGCGATGGTGTAGGGAAATTTTTCCTCGGTGAACGACATCACCTCGACTCCCCTAGCCCGCAGTTTATCGCTGCTGGCCTGGTTGGCTGCGATCACCTGACGGGCGCTATCCGCGTCGACGGCTCCAGCCTCGATCTGTTGCCGCAGTTGGCTATTCTCGCGGCCCAGCCGATCTACCTCACGCATGTAGCCATTGGCCAGGCGGTAAAAGGTATTGTGGTAGTTGCTGAGCATGCGCATCACGTTCTCATCGTAGTAGACCCCTTCGAGGTTCAGGTTGGTGTACTTGAAGGTCTCCACCAGGTTGGTGTACATGCGCTCGAGGTCGAGGGTGCCATCGAAGGGATCATAGGGATCATCTGACTTGGGGCGCTTGAGGGGCAGTACGCGGTAAGCCAGCCCTTCCAGACGCAGGTAGTCATCTAGCCCCAGGAAGCTGCTAGGCGTGACGGTGTTGGCGAAATATATGGGTCGATCCCAGCCATCGCGGGCCACGTTTTCGAGCAGGTTGAGGATTAGGATGTCTTTCAACTCCAGGTACTTGCGGCCTTTTCCTCCACGAGTAGGCACGGTCCACTGCATGGGCGACTCTACGAATGGGACGTCGTCTTTGTAGATGATGCCTTCTTGGAGCAGGCGGTCGGCATCGGCGGGCAGGCTGACGGTGAAGTTGTTGCGGTTGCCAAAGGAGCGCGATTGCTTGGCCTGCCCCACATAATCCTCACGGCTCAGGGTAATGGGCAGGGCTGGCGACTCGTTCATCTCCTCCTTCATCTGGTCGATATACCAGTCGGTGTTGACATAGCTGAGGCAGAGCACACGCACATCAGTACGGATGCCTTCTACCTCTTGGAGGTACCACAGGGGGAAGGTATCGTTGTCGCCATTGGTAAAGAGGACGCCATTTTTGGCACAGCTACTGAGCAGGTTGTAGGCCGACTCGGGGGCAATGTAGCGCCCGGCTCGGGAGTGATCGTCCCAGCCATCGACCCCCATCAAGATGGGCCCAATCAGCGCCAAGCCTACCGCCAGGTAGGCGGCTGCGCTTTTGAAGTATTTTTCCAGCAACTCGTACAGAGCGATGGCCCCTAGCCCTATCCAGATGGCAAAGGTCTGGAAAGACCCCGCGAAGGAGTAATCTCGCTCACGCGGCTGGTTGGGGTACTGATTGAGGTAAATGATAATGGCCAGACCCGTGAAGAAGAAGAGCAAGCCCACCACCGCCGCATCTTCCCCTCGCTTATTGGCGTGCCAAAAGAGCCCCAGCATCCCGAAGAGGAAGGGCAGGTAGAAAAAGTGGTTTTTGGCGGGAGCATCCTTGATGAAGTCCGGCATCAGGCTGATCTCGGCGAAATTGAAGCCCGACTCCCAGCCCATGTCTTGGGTGTCGCCTTCCCGCCCAGTGAAGTTCCACATGAAATAGCGCCAGTACATGTGGATCACCTGGTAATTCCAGAAAAAGGAAAGGTCTTCTGCGCCCGTGGGTTTATCGTCGCGTGGATTTTTGGGGTCGCCGCTGCGCGCGACGAAATTGGCGTAGGTCCAGGGGCCATAGTCGGGGCTCCAACTCGCGGGTCGCGCCGCATCGTACATGCGGGGGAAGAGCTTCTTGTCCTTTTCGGCGTATTCGTATTGGCGCTTGGGACCGAGCTCGGTATAGCGATCAGCCCCTCTTTCCAGCACGTATTCAGTGCCAGTCTCTTTTAGGTCAATGGGCTGCGCATTGTACAGGGGCCCTTTGAGCAGCGGGCGGTCGCCATATTGCTCGCGCTTCATGTAGCTGATGAAGCTACGCGAATCTTCGGGGTTGTTTTCGTCGATGGGCGGATTGGCTTGCGAGCGAATCGGGATCATCATATAAGAAGAAAATCCGATGTAGATCACCGCCAGACCCATCAAAACCGTATTGAGCGGAACATTTTTGGTCTTTACGCTGTACCAAATGCCTCCCACCCCTGCTCCAAGGAGAGAGGAGAGAAATGCGAAAATCCTCACTTTTTT
>CAYVAP010000532.1:0-4023 GCA_964449365.1 uncultured Bacteroidia bacterium | reverse complement strand
ACTTTCAACCCTCAACCCTCAACTTCGAACTTCCAACCACTCATGAAAAACTGGACCTACGCAATCTTGTGTGTGTTAATTTGTCTGTTGGGCTGCGAGCCGCAGCCGAGGGCGCATTACCAAGCCTGGGTTGAGGAAGAGTTGGCCAAAGGGGTGCGGCACGACAGTTTGTTTTTGGGGTTGCGCTTTGGCATGACCCGAGATGCATTCGTAGATACCTGCTGGAGGCTAAATCGGCAAAAGGTCATCTGGCACGGCTCACGGCATCTCACGGTGCAGCATCACTTGCCTGACATGGAGCCGACTACGCAGCTCAATTTTTACCCGGAATTTACTGCTGAGGACCGCATCTATGAGATGCCCATGCTCATCAATCGCGAGACCTGGGCCCCTTGGCTGGCCAGTGCCTCGGCAGATAGCCTTATTCCAGAGGTCAAAGCCATGCTGCTCGATTGGTACGGTGGCCATGACTTCGAAGCCTTCCAAATCCCTGATCGGCCGCTAACCTACCTCAAGATTGATGGCAACCGTCGCATCGCGGTGTCGCGCGAGGACGAACAGCACGTCAAGGTCGTGATTACTGACCTGAGTGCCGCGCCGCCTACCGATGATTCTCCTTATCGCCTTGCAACCCATATCCAATGAGTATTTGCTTTCGCATCGGGCCGGGCATATTGATTCTCTGCATCCTGCTGGGCAGTTGCGACTCGTCGCCCGAGTCGGTGCCAGTTGGCGATAGTCTCTACACCGATATGCCCACGGCCTATACCGGGGTAGAGTTTGCCAATGACTTGACCTACGACAAGGATTTCAACATCTACACCTACCGCAACTTCTACAACGGCGGGGGCGCTGCCATTAGCGACCTCAACGGCGATGGTCGTCCGGACTTGTATCTTACTTGCAACCAGCGCCGCAACCGCCTATACCTTAACCGGGGTGGTTTTCGCTTCGAAGACATCACCGATGCCGCCGGGGTAGGGGGTGAGAAAGCTTGGTCCACAGGTGTCTCGCTGGCCGATGTCAACGGCGATGGTCTGATCGACATCTACGTGTGCAACTCGGGCGATATCGCGGGCGACAACAAGCAAAACGAGCTCTTCATCAACCAGGGCAACGACGAGGAGGGCCTACCCATCTTTGTCGAGCAGGCTGATGCTTATGGCCTGGCCGACCGTGGCTTTTCTACCCACGCGGCCTTCTTCGACTACGACAAGGACGGCGACCTCGACTGCTACCTACTCAACAACTCCTACCGCGCCATTGGCAGCTTCAACCTCAAGGACAACGAGCGACCCATCCGCGACTCGGTAGGGGGAGACAAGCTATTTCGCAACGACGGCGGAAAATTCGTCGACGTGAGCCGAGAGGCCAACATTTACGGTTCCGTGATCGGCTTTGGCTTGGGCGTAACCGTAGGCGATGTCAACGGCGACCTGTGGCCTGATATTTACGTGTCCAATGATTTTTTCGAGCGTGATTACCTTTACCTCAATCAGCAAGACGGTAGCTTCGAAGAAGTACTCACTGAGCAGTTTCGCGCCATCAGCGCCGCCTCTATGGGGGCCGACATGGCCGATCTCAACAACGACGGCGCGCCCGAAATTTTCGTGACCGACATGCTGCCTCAGTCCGACGGGCGCATCAAGCAGGTGACCACCTTCGAGGATTGGAACAAGTACCAGCTCAACCTGCGCTACGACTTTTACCACCAGTTTACGCGCAACATGCTCCACCTCAACAACGGCGACGGTACCTTCAGCGAGGTGAGCCGCCTGGCTGGGGTCGAAGCTACCGACTGGAGCTGGGGCGCGCTGCTCTTTGACATGGACCATGACGGCCTGCGCGATATCTTCGTGGCCAACGGGATCTATCAAGATCTGACCGATCAGGATTATCTCAACTTCATCTCTGACAACCAGACCAAGCGCATGATCATCACCCAAGAGGGGGTCAATTTCAAGCGCCTAATCGACTCCATCCCGGTGCGACCAGTGACCAACTATGCCTTCCAAAACCAAGGCTTGCAAGGCGAGGCTCAGCGCATCCCGCGCTTTGCCAACCGCGCCGAGGATTGGGGCTTCGGTAGCCAGACTTTCTCCAACGGCTCGGCCTACGGCGACCTCGACGGCGACGGCGACCTCGATCTGGTGATCAACAACGTGAACATGCCCGCCTCGCTCTACCGCAGCGAGGTGACGGATAAATACCCCGAGCGCCACTGGCTACAGTTCGAGCTGCGGGGCGCGGGGAAAAATCCCTTTGCGGTGGGCAGCAAGGTGGTGCTCTACGCTGGCGACGACCGCTACTATCTGGAGCACATGCCTATGCGGGGCTTTCAATCCACCATGGACTACACCCTGCAAGCGGGCCTGGGCGACCACGCCACGGTCGATTCGGTGCGGGTCTTCTGGCCCGACGGGCGCAGCACACGCCTCACCGAGGTGGCCGCTGATCAGCGCCTGCGCCTGTCGCAAGCCGAGGCCCAGCCTGCCGAAGCCGAGCTGCCGCGTCCCGCGCCGCAAGCTACTCCGCTATTCACCGAGTTAGAAGGTACCCTGCTCGATCTGCGCCACGTCGAAAGTACCTTCTCCGACTTCGACCGCGACCGGCTGGTCTATCACATGCGTTCCACCGAAGGGCCCAAGCTGGCCCAGGCCGACGTCAACGGCGATGGCCTGACCGACCTGTACCGATGCGGGGCCAAAGGGCAGCCCGGCAAGTTGCTGCTGCGCACGGGGCGCAGTCCTGGCGCCTGGCGAGCGCATCAGCCCGAGCTGTGGGCCCAAGACCAGGTATCGGAAGAGGTCGATGCCCTCTTTTTCGATGCCAACGGGGACGGGGCACCCGACCTCTATGTGGTTAGCGGTGGCAACGAGCTGCCGCCTTCTTCTTCGGCCCTCAAGGATCGGCTCTATTTCAATGATGGGCGCGGCAACTTTACCCAGTCGCCGCAACTGCTGCCGGTCAGCCGCTCGCAGAGCACCGCCTGCGCCCGCGCCGCCGACTACGACGGCGACGGCGACCTCGACCTCTTCGTGGGCGCGCGCCTGCGGCCCTTTAGTTACGGCGTGCCGATGAGCGGATTTTTGCTCGAAAATGACGGTCATGGCCAGTTTACCGAGGTGACCGAGGCCCAAGCTCCAGATTTGATCGACCTAGGCATGATCACCGATGCACAATGGGGCGACCTCGACGGCGATGGTGACTCTGACTTGTTGGTGGTGGGCGAATGGATGGCCATCGAGGTATTTGTCAATGAGGGAGGACGCCTAGTGCGCCGCACCGAGGCAGCAGGTCTGGGCCGCACCCAGGGTTGGTGGACTTGTCTGCAACCTGCCGACCTCGACGGCGACGGCGACCTCGATTTCGTGGTAGGTAACCACGGCCTGAATTCGCGCTTCGAAGCCAGCGACAGCCTGCCCATCTCCCTCTACGTCAGTGATTTCGATGGCAATGGGCGGGTCGATCCTATCATGTGTCGCTATGAAGGCGGCAAGCTGCTACCCTACACGCGTCTGCACGACCTGACCAAGCAGATGCCCATGCTCAAGCGCAAGTACCTGCGCTTCAGTAGCTACGTGGGGCAGAGCATGCAGGACATATTCACCGCTGAGAAGCTGGAGGAAGCCATTCGCTGGGAGGTGCGCCAACTGGCTTCGGTAATACTGCTCAACCAGGGCGACGGCACTTTTGTGGTTCGAGAACTACCCATCGAGGCACAGGTTTCGATCCTGTACGGCATCCTGCCTGGCGATTTCGATGGCGACGGTGTGCTGAACCTGCTGCTGGGCGGCAACCTGCATGAAGTCAAGCCAGAGATGGGCCGCTACGACGCCCAATACGGGCTAATGCTACGTGGGCGTGGTGACGGTCAATTTGATGTGCGCTTGCCCCGGCAGACGGGTTTTCGCCTGCACGGGGCCGTGCGCGATCTAGTCCACCTGACCGACGGCGCGCAGCCGCTGGTGCTGGTGGCTCGCAACGATGATGATTTACAGATCTTCACATATTGAGACAAAA
>CAYVAP010000531.1:0-4026 GCA_964449365.1 uncultured Bacteroidia bacterium | reverse complement strand
CCGATCAGTTCGGGTGAACCCTGTGGGTATGAGTGCGTTGAAAAAATGGGTAGAGGTGCACCTCAGATGCGAAGGTGGACTTAGGGGCCGCCGCTACGAGGTTTTCGAGCGCTGCCTAATAGCAGTTGATGTGTATGAGGACGAATTGATGAAGATTTGCTTCGCAGGTTAGAGAAAATTGACCGACATTGGCTCTGCATACCAAAAATCACCCCATGACCAAAGACCAACTCCGAGATATCTTCATCGAGCCAGATCGCTACGAAGACGGGATGCGGCAGTTGATGACGCTACTGGAAGGCGATCCCATGCGTCGACAGTGCTACGCGCTCATGGCGCGCCATAAGCAACTGAAGGTTGATCTACGGGAAAGGACTTTGTCGTATGATGATCAGATGCGACATCAAAATCAGTTGCTCAGGGATACGCTGAGTTTAATCGAGGAGATCCCTCAGGATCGGTTGAAGCTGCCTCAGGAGGTTAGGTTGTTGATCTTAGCAGATGGCGAGGCCCAGCAGGAGAAGTTTGAGCACTATTACCAGCGACGCTTTCCGCTGCCGCAGGTTCGGGTTGAGGTAATCGCTCCCCCCCAATTTGAAGCGCCCTTCATGCCGACCCGTGAGCCTGACTCGCAGGCAGGACAAGATATTCCCGCTGATTGCTTGCTTTTTGATGGCAGCAATTTGCCACATTCTGGCTCTGGCGAGCAGTTGAGCGACGTCCAGCGGGCCCGGCTGGATTTGCTGTTGGCTTACCTCAATGCTGCGCGGTATCTTGAAATCCCCCAGCCACCTTTGATCTTTTTTGGCCCCAATCGGAATGAGTTGTTCGCGCCGCAGTATCAGGATCGTTACTTAGGAGCCAACTCGTGGATCACGCTGTACACCCAGACCAAGGAGTTGGTGGAGTTTGTGCGGGCTGGGCGGGGGGAGGGTTAGCAGCCAATAAAGTTATTGATATTTGGCTTTGCGTTTTTCTAAGAACCAGATGCCTATGAGGTAATACGCGCGGTGGCCTCCTTTTTTGTGGGAGGGATAATTCTCGATCTGCTTTTGAAGGAAGGCTTTGGTTCAATCGCCAGTAGGTTTGGCGCTCACAATACGATTTCTGATGAAATCAATTTCTTGCTTCCTCCGCTCTTTCAGCTTGTCATGGTTCAGGTTGAGCACTTCATTCAGATCATGCTCCACATCAGAGTCTCCATTGACTGAGACGATTTCGCCCCCTGTGGTGTACGTCAATAGCTGCTCTACTTCTGGGCGACGCGGGTCAAGTTTACGCAGGGTTACCTTACCTGCCGCTTTCCCCTTTGGACCTGGTGTCTTATCACAGTGAAGGTTGGGTTTAGCTCCTCCAGTGCATACGCCTAGCATGTTCATGAAATCTAATGCCAGCTCCGGTCTACCTTCTTCGATGCATAACTGTCTGGGATAGTAGTGCTCAATGCTCATGTTGGGGCGTCCATGCGCGTCCGGATCAGCCGAGATTCGGCCCATGCAATAGGCACATAGGTACTCCTGCTCTTTCAAGAGTGCTTGTTGGATGTTCTTCTTGCTGCAATCATCAAAACTAGCGCCGGGGGTACTCTTTTCATGTCTCAACGATTCAGGTTCGTTGGCGAGGCTTTTCCGGATGTGTTTCATTTCAAATCAGGAGTATAATTCAAGGTAGTTTTGCATGCGATTGATCTCCAGGTCGTCTTCTCCCCACTGCTGCTTAAGCTCGTTGAGTTCCTTTTCAGCTTGGGTAAAATCGTCTGCGTCCATTAAGCGATAGATGTGATCGACCTTCTTTTCGTAATCTGCTAACCGCTTGCGAAGGCCAAAGGCATCTTCCAAAATTGAATTGGCGTCTCTACCCTCTACGAAGGGCTGATAGTCTTGCACCTCCCCATCCTTGAGCAGGCGGACGTGCTCTCGCTTCACATTTTGCAGTACCTGGGGGCTATGGGTGGTTACGATGAATTGGATGTTCTCAAAGGTACCTCGCAGTTTATCTATCACTTTCCTCTGCCAACTTGGGTGCAGATGGAGTCCAACTTCGTCAATCATCACGGTACCTGCGCCGTCTCTCAGCGGATTGGTGCTGTGGGGATTAGCGATGACCAAACGGCGGGACAGGTCAGCAGCCAATAGCAGTAAGACCCGCTCTCCTGAGGATAGCTGCGAAAGACGGATATCCGGGCCCTTGCGCTTCTTGATAGTGATCTCCCCTTCCAGGCTTCTCCGCCAGCTGAAGCCTAATCCCTCGAAGTAAACGCCCTCACTTTCGTTTTCATCTTCACCAAACATCTTCAAAATAGCCTGGCTGACTACTTCGAACTGTCTTCGTTCTGATTCTGTCGCATCCCCTTCTGCTTTATTGCCGTAAGCTCGTCTAAACCAGGTAAAAAAGGCCTCATAGGCAAACGAATCTTCGGTCAAGGCATCTTCCCATGCATCAAAGATGCTGGGCTGCCCATTACGTGCGCGGTTCCCCTGAAGCTCCATCGAGATATCTGAGGCCCGGCTGCAAGGATAAAAGACAGCGATGGGTAAGGTGGCCTGCTGCTTGACCTCGGTCTCCTCATGTTTAACTAGGTAATTGATGTACTCGACCAAACGGTAGAGGTCATCCAGGCGGCTGCCCTTATCAACCTGATGTCCACTTCGAGTCAAAAGATAGCCCCAGTCCAAATCCCCGCCGTGGCCAGCCTCGATGCGTTTTGTCTTGGTCCTTACCTTCCCACCTGCACGCTGATCCGTACTGGGCACAAAGGTTTCTTCGTCTACGATGGAGGCTGAATCAACCTCGAAATCCAGGAAAGCGCTGATCCGTAGCTCCGCCGCATTGGCCTCGTTGTGAATATCTCGGTCGGAGAAAAAGCTGGCCGGATCAACTTTGGTATCCCCGCTGCGAAGGTTGACCTCCAAGAGGCGAAAAGCTTTAGCCAGGGCATCTAAAATAGAGGTTTTCCCTGAGCCGTTGCGTCCAATCAATACCGTCAACTCCGGGTGAAAGTCAATGGTCGCTTTCTTGATACCCCAGTAATTTTCGAGAGATAAACTTCGCAGTTGTAGGTCGGGAACATTGCTACTCATATCGCTCTTCATTTTTCTCCCCCTCAAGTTAGCGAAAGTTCCACAAACCCCATCGGTGCATAATACGCACCCTGTCCCTTTTCGGCCAGGCGGCGCGACTTATAGCGGGTAGGTTCTTTCTGACGTGTGCGCTCGCTAAAGATCTGGTTCTGCTGATCGGGGCGGTCGATGGTCTCCAAGTGATCGCGAAACCGATAGTCGCCGATCATGGCGTGGTAGCCGCTGCCCCAGCCCAGGCGCAGCAGGCAGCAGGTGGCAGGCTTAGGTATGCCTTGCACCCTTTCGAGCAATTGCTCGATCTCACCGATCACCAATTCCACGTCTTCGGCTTGGTCGTAGGTAGTGAAAAATTCCAACTCTTTGGTCAGGTGGCGCTCGGTGTGGCGGTTGATCAGGGCGAATAAAGCTGGCAACGGATCATCGTCATCGCCCCGCTGGATGACCTTGCGGACGTGAGTGGGGAGCAGGTCTGGCTGCTTGGCGGCAATCAGGTCAAGGAAGCCTGTCGCGATGTCCAGCCGCATGGGGCGGATGCTTTGGGCTTCTACCGGAAGGCTTTCGAGGGTGAGGGGCGGCATGTCTTTGTAATCGCTGACCCAATCGCCTCCTTGGCGAAAGAGGTTGAAAACGAAGACTTCGATCAGCTCTGAAGCCGCAAAAGGCACATCGAAGGGCCGGATGTAGCGGAAAATGCTGCGCTCGAAATCCCCTATCAAGCTGCTCTCGAGTTTGGCGTGATATTGTTTGGTGAATAGCAGCTCGTACAGGTAGGCGAAAACCGCGCTGCGCAGCGCCCCTTTGAGCGAAGACCCTGGTAGGTACAATTCGCCATTGCCCGTGCGGATGTGCCGCTGAATCTGGGCCGGGGCTTCGGGGGCGCTATGAGGAAACCGGTGTAGGATCATCCTTTCCCAATCCAGGCCCGCTTCGCGCAACAATTTGGCCA
>CAYVAP010000530.1:0-4030 GCA_964449365.1 uncultured Bacteroidia bacterium | reverse complement strand
CTCGCGACTTGGCTCGCCAAGCTCGGATTTTCCGCCTTGATCTGCGAAAAAATCTTCGACCGCTTACCCATCATTTTCAACTTGACAAAGCACTAGTCGTGCGTGATGGTCCAGCCATCTTGCTCTAGCGCACGCTTGACCCAGTCGTGGTACTTATCTTTCACCATGCTTTAGCGACCTATCTTCAGCTTGAATGTACGAAAATCCATCGAAGAAAGGGGCAAAGTATCACCCTAGCACCTCCCTCAAGCGCCGCAGCGCTGGCTCGATTCGGCTGATCTCGATGGGTTGAGGGTTGACGCCTCGGGCTACCAAGTTTTGCCAATCTCGATGTCTGTGTAAGGTGGTGTGGAGCCAGTCCCTATCACCCACCAAAACCACCGCTAACGCGTATCATCTTTCTTGAAAAAGCGTACATTTAGGCTATCAGTGCAATATTTATACGTGATCCAATTCCTATGTCCAACAACCTGCTAGACCGTATTACCCTCAATCCTGATATCCTCTTCGGCAAGCCTTCCATCCGGAACATGCGCTATCCCGTAGAGATGATCCTAGATTTGCTGGGCGCAGGTATGACAGAAGCCGAACTGCTGGAAGACTATCCGGATTTGGAGTCAGAAGACATCCGGGCTTGCTTGATGTTTGTTGCCCGGCTGATGGCTGTCAAGAGTGTGCACAAAGTCAAGACGGCCTAATGAAGTTTTTCGTGGATGCGCACTTTCCTGTACGCTTGAAGCAGTGGCTGATTGATCACGGCGAGAATGCGTTACATACGTCAGATTTGCCTGAGGGAAATCGCACGTCTGACAGAGATATCATTGCCTTTGCCGTACGAGAAGGCAGAGCCGTTATTACCAAAGACAAAGATTTCATTGAGTACCGCATCGTTCATCAGCAGCCTGATCAACTCCTGATGGTGAGCACAGGGAACATCATAAACTGATGAACAGTCGAAGTTCCGAAAAGATTGGTTCTCTGACAAAAAGTGCGGAAAGCTCTTTTTGGAACCTTTGTAAGGGTTCAAAACCCTTACAAAGGTTTGCCAGCGCTGAAATTGTCAGAGAACCTCTTTATTCACATAAAACGCTGATCGGCAGTTTTTTTAGCTACGGGTTATTGATTGCGAATTTCGTATGCGAAGCTCACCCCAGCTCTGCGAGCCCCTTGCGCAGCGTCTCTAGCTTGGTCTCAGCGTCGGCCTGCTTCTTGCGCTCCAGCGCCACCACCTGATCGGGCGCGTTGCTGACGAATTTGCCGTTGCTGAGTTTCTTTTTCACCTTCTGCAAAAAGCCCTCCTGGTACTCGATCTCTTTTTGGATTTTCTCTCGCTCGGCGTCCAGGTCGACGTTGGTCAGAGGGATGTACAGCTCGTGAGTGCCCACCCGCAGAGAGCCAGTTTGCTCGGGCTTGTCGCTGGCCCGGTGCAGGGCCGACACGTTGATTAACTGCGCGAAGATCGACTGATAGCGCTCAAAGACCTCTGGCGTCTCGCTGTTGAGATACAGCTCGATAGGCTCTTTGGGCGAAAGGCCCTTTTCCGTGCGGAAGGCCCGCACCGCCGTGGTGGTCTCCTTGATCAGCTCAAACTCGGCCAGCATGGCCTGATCGAAGTCGCCCGGCGCAAAAAGCCGCGCCGTGCAGAGGAATTCACCTGCCTGGCGCGCGCGCAGGTTTTGCCACAGCTCCTCAGTGATGAAGGGCATAAAGGGATGCAGGATTTGCATGGTCTGCTCGAAGAGATCGAGCGTGGCCTCCAGCGTTTCCCTGGCGATGGGCTGCCCATAAGCAGGCTTGATCATCTCCAGGTACCAGGAGCAAAAGTCGTCCCACTTGAGCTTGTAGGCCGTCATCAGCGCATCGGCGATGCGAAATTTACTGAAATGATCGTCGATCTCCTGCGCCGCCTGCTGAATGCGGTTGCGCATCCAGGCGATGGCCAGTTGATCGCGCTCCGCCGCTGGCTGATCGGCCACCTCCCAGCCCTTGACCAGGCGGAAAGCGTTCCAGATTTTGTTGGCAAAATTGCGGCCCTGCTCGACCAGTTCCATCTTGAAGAGCAGGTCGTTGCCCGCCGGCGAGGCCAGCAGCATGCCCACGCGCACCCCGTCCGCACCATAGTCGCGGATCAGGTCCAGCGGATCGGGCGAGTTGCCCAGCGACTTGGACATCTTACGCCGCTGATCGTCGCGCACGATGCCCGTCAGATAGACGTTGGTAAAGGGCTTTTTGCCCTCGTATGCGTAGCCTGCCATGATCATACGCGCCACCCAGAAAAAGAGAATTTCTGGGGCGGTCACCAGGTCATTGGTGGGGTAATAGTACTTAGCGTCAGGATTGCCGGGGTTGGAAATGCCGCCAAAGACCTCCATGGGCCACAGCCAGGAGCTGGCCCAGGTATCGAGCACGTCCTCGTCCTGATGCAGCTTCTCGGCAGGAAAATTCTCATCGCCCGTCAGGTCGCGGGCCTTGCGCAACGCCTCCTCCAGCGTAGGCGCGACCACGTGATGGTCAGTGCCCTCCAGGTAATAAGCCGGGATGCGATGCCCCCACCACAACTGCCGCGAGAGGCACCAGTCGCGCACGTTTGCCATCCAGTGCTGGTAGGTATTGACGTAGTAGTGAGGAATCAGACTGACCTCGCCGTCTAGCACCGCCTGGAGGGCCGGCTGGGCCAGATCCTCCATCTTGAGGAACCACTGCAAGGACAGACGCGGCTCGATCACCGCGTCGGTGCGCTCGGAGTGGCCGACAGAGTTGGTGTAGGATTCCTGTTTGACCAGCAGGCCCGCTTCGTCCAGATCCTTGGCGATCTGCTTGCGTAAGGCAAAGCGATCCATGCCCTCGTATAGCCCGGTAACGCCGTTGACCGTGCCGTCGGGATGGAAGATATCGATCACCGCCAGCCCATGGCGCTGCCCGATTTCGTAGTCGTTGGGGTCATGCGCGGGGGTAACCTTCAGGCAACCCGTCCCAAAATCCGTGGCCACGTAGCCATCAGTGATGATAGGCACCTCGCGATTGACCAGCGGGATGACGACCTTCTGGCCGTGTAAGTGTTTGAATCGCTCGTCGTCCGGATTGATGGCCACCGCGCTGTCGGCGATGATGGTCTCGGGGCGGGTGGTAGCAATGGTCACGTATTCGCCCTCGCGGCCCACGATGGGGTAGCGCACGTAGTAGAGAAAGCCGTTTTTCTCCTTGAAAATCACCTCCTCATCCGAGACGGTGGTCTGCGCCTGCGGGTCCCAGTTGACCATGCGCATGGCGCGGTAGATCAGCCCCTTGTCGTAGAGATCGCAAAAGACCTTGATCACGGCCTGCGAATAGTCATGGTCCATGGTGAAGGCCGTGCGCGCCCAGTCGCAGCTGGCGCCCAGCTTTTTGAGCTGCTGCAAAATGATGCCGCCGTATTTGTCCTTCCACGCGTAGGCGTGCTTGAGGAAATCCTCGCGCGAGAGGTCCGATTTTTTGATGCCTTGCTCGCGCAACATACGTACCACCTTGGCCTCGGTGGCAATGGAGGCGTGGTCAGTGCCCGGTACCCAGCAGGCGTTGTAGCCCTGCATGCGCTTGCGCCGGATCAGCACATCCTGAATGGTGTTGTTGAGGATGTGGCCCATGTGTAGGATGCCCGTCACGTTGGGCGGCGGGATGGTGATGGTATAGGGTTCCCGCTCGTCAGGCTCGGAGTGAAATACGTTGGCGTCGAGCCAGGCCTGGTACCACTTGGCTTCGATCTCGTTGGGGGCGTATTTGGGGGCGATGGACATGGGAGGTCTTGGAGTTCGGAGTTGAAAGTGGAACGTTTGAAGTTGAGCAAAGGATGGGCATACCCTATGGCCCTTACTTCCGCTATTTCTCTTTTTTCCGCTTCTGGGGGGCAAAGGTACGGAGAATGGGGGAAAAATTCACGGATATAGAATCCGGAAAACCGCCTTCCCCTCGCGCCGGACTCCTGTCCGGTGCGAAAGTAGCGCAACGTGTGGAAGGGCTCGTTTCGGCTTACAAAGCCTCACGAGCGCACTGT
>CAYVAP010000529.1:0-4032 GCA_964449365.1 uncultured Bacteroidia bacterium | reverse complement strand
TAAATCAATCTTCGCGTTAACATACAAACTGGTATGTATGCTTATGTCCACTCGAGAGCAGATTTTACAGGTAGTTTTTGACGATCTCCGCATTCACGGTTACCAAGGCCTGCGCCCCGATAAGGTGGTAGCTGAGAAGTTGCAGCTCACCAAGGGCTCGCTGTACTACCACTTCAAGCAGGGCAAGCTGCAAATCGGGCATGCGGTAGTGGATGAGATTCTCTATCCACGCTACACCGCGCCGTGGCGGGGGCTGGCAACTTACGAAGGGCATCCCATCGACTATTTACAGGAGGTGCTACAGCATCTGCGGCAGCACTTCACCGATCAGCACCTGTACGGCTGCCCTCTCAACAACCTGATCCAGGAGATGTCACCGCTGGAAGAAGGCTTCCGGCTGCGGCTGCAACGCATCACCGACGAGATCGAAGCGCAGATCGAAGTCGGCATCATGCGCGGCCTGGCGCAGGGGCAGATCCGTCCCGGCACAGACCCCAAAGCCGTGGGTCAATTTGTGTTGGCTGCCATCGAAGGGGCCTACACGGTGGCTAAGGTCGCCCGCGAGCGCGAGGCCTTTGTACGTTGCATGGCGCAGCTGAGGGGGTATCTGGAGGGACTGAGGCCATAAGGGCTATAAGGGCGATAAGACAGAAATGCTCTTTTTCGCTTCTACCAACCACTCAATTGCTCCAACCGACTTAAATTTTCTCTATTCCCTCTATTCTCCCCAAAAACCAGACATTTCTATGCCTCAAATCATTTACATTTTCGACCCGATGTGCGGCTGGTGCTATGGCTTCAGCCCGGTGATCAAAAAGCTCGAAGCCGAATACCGCGACCGCTATGAGTTCAGGATCATGAGTGGCGGCATGGCCACGGGCGAGCGCGCGGCACCCATCGGTGAAGCTTACAGCTACATCAAGGGAGCCTTACCCACGGTTACCGAGCGCACGGGGGTACCTTTTGGCGATGCCTTCCAGCAAGACATCCTAGAGCCGGGTACCTATCTGTACCAATCGGAGCCGCCATGCATCGCGCTCTCGGTGTTTCGGGCGCAGCGCCCGCAGGAGGCCATTGCCTTTGCGCATGCCTTGCAGCATGCCTTTTTTTACGAGGGCAAAAGTCTCAACCATGACGCCACCTACCGCGAGTTGGCGCAATCCTTTGAGCTGGATGGAGACCAGTTCGTGCAGCAAATGAAGGAGCCTACCTGGCGCGACCGTACCTACGCTGAGTGGCAGCAGGTGGCTCAGATGGGTGTGCAAGGCTTTCCGACCGTGGTGCTGGTCGATGGACAGCAGGGCTACCTGCTCTCCCATGGCTACGTAGATTTGAACTCCCTCAAAGAACGCCTGGCTCAATTCAAAACCACCGTACATGAGTAATCGCATCCTGATCACGGGGGCGAGTGGCAACATCGGCTATGCCCTCACCCAGCAATTGATAAATGACTCGGTCTCGCTGGTGCTAGGCACCCGCGATGGCAGCATGCCCAAAGGACTCGACACAGGCGCGGCCCAGGCCCAGGCGCTGGATTTCATGCGGCCTACCAGTTGGGAAAAGGCTCTCGTGGGAGTAGATCGGGTGTTTTTGATGCGCCCACCAGCCATCAGCGACACCAAGACCTACCTCCGGCCCTTTATTCACCTGATGAAGGAAAAAGGCATTGGGCACGTGGTCTTTTTGTCGCTGCTAGGGGTCAATCCTGCTATGCCTCACTACCAGGTGGAACAGGATCTCAAGGCTTCGGGGTTGAGCTACACCATGCTGCGAGCGGGCTTTTTCATGCAAAATCTCACTCAGGCTTATCTGGCAGACATCCGGGAGCGAGACGAGATCGCCTTGCCAGCGGGTAAGGGCAAAACCAGCTTCATCGACGGCCGCGACATTGCTGCGGTGGCGCGGGTAGCCTTGCTCGATCCCAAGGCGCACCGCAACGCTGCCTACGACCTGACTGGGGCCGAGGCGCTGGACTATGGTCAGGTAGCGGAGGTTTTATCGGAGGAACTAGCGCGTCCCATCGCTTATCGCGACCTGAGCTTCTGGGCCTACTGGCGCAAGCTGCGTCGCGAAGGCAAGCCCCCCGCCCTGGCGCGGGTGATGCTCCTGATCAACGTGATCGCCTGGCTAGGCAAGGCTGCTACCATCACCGATGAGGTGCCCCGCCTGCTGGGCAGGGCTCCCATTGACTTGAAGCAATTCGTACAGGACCACCGTGCGTTGTGGATAAAGTAGTGCTTCGCGTTCGAAATTCGCAATCAATCATTCGTGATTAAAATTACTGATGATCAGCGATTTATGCAGGTGAAATTGGGCTAATCGCTTCGCCTCGAAAGTAGTAGTAGCTTTTCCACAAGTTTTCCACAAAGCCCCCAGTCAGGCTAGGCATGGCTGGGGAGCTCGTGCTGATTTGAGAACCACGAACCACCCCATGAAAGGGGCGGCATAGAGGACATAGAGATTTCGGCTTCGGCACACAGTGCCTCGCCAGCCCTTCCTACTGGCTCACTCCGTGGCCGCACTGAGCGGCTCGTTACTACTGCGAACTGAGAACTAACCTATCTCACTCCGGATCGAAGCTTACGGCCACGCCGCCGCCGGGGGCGAAGTTGAGGGTGAGGGTGTCCTTTGCAGTGAGGCTACGCGACTCAATCACGATAGAAGTGGGATTGTCGTCCCAGTGAGCGTCTTCGCCATCGCGGTAGATGTCGGTGCGGTATGATTTTCCTTGGGTCAAAAAGTCGAGGGGAATTTTGACGGTGCGCGCGTTTTCGTCGGTGATCGAGCCAAGGAACCAGCGGTTGCTGCCGCGCTCCTGACGGGCAATGGTTACGAAGTCGCCAGGCTCGCCGTCGATGACGCGGCTTTGCTCCCAGTCGACGGCCACATCGCGGATAAACTGAAAGGCAGGCTCGCCCTCATAATGCTCGGGCAGGTCTGCCGCCATCTGGATGGGGCTATAGATCACCACGTAGAGGGCTAGTTGCTGGGCCAGCGTGGTATTGACCTGGTTTTCATCCTGATAGGGCTTTAGCTTGAGGTTGAAAATGCCGGGGGTGTAGTCGATGGGGCCCGCCAGCATGCGGGTAAAGGCCACGGTGGGCAGATGTTCGGGCGGGTTGCCACCGTCTGAAGACCAGGCATTGAATTCCTGCCCCCGCAATCCTTCGCGGCTGATGATGTTGGGCCAGGTGCGGCGCTTACCCGTGGCTTTGATCGGCTCGTGAGCATTGACCGCGACCCTGTGTTTGGCGGCCATCTCGACCACGCGCTGGTAATGGTTGATCATCCATTGACCGTGATGGTACTGCCCCTTGGGAATGATTTTGCCGACGTAGCCGGTCTTGACTGAGTGGATGCCCAGGTCTTCGCAAAGTTGGTAGGCTTCTTCCAGTTGTTCGTCGTAGGTACGGGGGGCGGCGGAGGTTTCGTGGTGCATGATGAGCTGCACCCCACGCTCTTGACCATAGCGCACCACTTCCTCGATGTCGTAATCTTCATAAGGGGTTACGAAGTCGAAGACACCCTCGCGGTCTTCGAAGCCGATCCAACGCTCCCAGCCAGTATTCCAGCCTTCGACCAGCAGGCCGTCGATGCCATTGGCGGCACAAAAGTCGATGTAACGCTTGGCGTTTTCGGTAGTGGCTCCGTGCTCGCCACCTTCGAGCTTCCAAGTGGCTTTGCCGAGATGCATTTCCCACCAGATTCCAGCGTACTTCATGGGGGTAAACCACGACACATCCTCCAGTACGCTAGGCTGGTTGAGGTTGACGATGAGCTTGGATTCGATCAGATCGCCCGCGCGATCGGCGATCTGTACGGTGCGCCAGGGGGTAGCAAAGGGAGCCTTGCGGGTAACTTTGATATTCTCAGGGCCTCCGACCAACTCGCTGGTGAGCAAATAACTGGCCGTATCTACCCGCAGGGTCATGCCTGAGTAGTCGTACAGAGCAGCTTCATGAAAGCTGAGGTAAAGGCCCTCTTGGGTCTTCATGGTCACAGGGGTGTTGACGGCGTTGTAGGGGATGTAGG
>CAYVAP010000528.1:0-4042 GCA_964449365.1 uncultured Bacteroidia bacterium | reverse complement strand
AGTTCGAAGTTTGGAGTAAAGGTGGTCGCCGGGGCGGCTACCGAGGGAACCAATATGAGAAGTTGGTGAGGTGATGCACGCTGAGGAGCTGGTGAGGTATTTTATGTCGAGCTGGTGAGTGAGCTACTGCACACGGAAAGGAATGGAGAAGGGTTTGCGGGGCTCGGGGCGAGGGGCTGGTTCTTCCTGCTTGGTCTCATCCCCCTGGGCGGCTTCGGCGTCATCGGCAGAGTCGTCCGTTTCCGCTTGAGGGGGGTACTTCTCCTCAGTTTCGGCTGGAGACTCGGTATCCTCCGCTTGGGTTTCGCTCGGAACAGATTCCGCCTCGGAGCTAGGGTCTTGCTCTTCGCGCTTTAACGATACAGGCTCCTGATCGGTGTAGGGCACTTCGGTAGGAACCTCCCACTGGGGGGGATTGCCATCGAAAGCATCCGTCGACTCTGTTGTCGACTCTGTTTCTGCGTAGGGCAGATCCTGCGTTTCAGCTTGCGGCCATACGGGCGGTTCGTCGGTGGGATCAGACGTCTCGGTAGATTTAGGCGCAGGCAGAGCCTTCTGTTCGGTAGGCGCTTCCGTGGCCGAGACCTCCTCGGTCGGATCTTCTGTGGGTAGGTGAATGGGCGGCTCGATGTTGCCTTGGCGGTTTACCTGATGGCGGTTGAGTTGCTCGCCTTGCTCGTCGCGGCGGCGCTCGCTACGCCGGGCGTAGATGGTGCTGCGGCGCTCGCGCTCTGCTTCTGTTTGGCCATGGCCAAAGGACTGACGACCCTGGGCGGGCTCTTCAGCAGAAGGCGATTCCTCCTCCCCTTTCGCAGGTGCATTGAGGTCACCCTGGCCGGGGCGGTTGATCATCACCAGCACGAAGAGCACAATGAAATCGATCAGGAAAGAAAGCAGCAGCGACACGATCACCGACGAGGCTTGCTTGCCACTGAGCTGAGGCAGGTTCATCACCGTCCAAAGCGAGTGGTTGAGATTGCCCACGTCGCGATGCTCGAAGGTGAGGGGCTGATAGCTGAAGTTTTCCCGACCGATCAGGTTTTGGGTCAGAATGCCTACCTGATTGTAGGCGTCTACGCTGTGGTCGACCGCTCGGCGATAGGTAGCGATGTCTTCGGTAGCCAAGGCTTGGTCGATGCGGTCGACAGAGCTACTGACCAAGGTGTCGATTTTTTGCACCACCGGGTCATACTTGGCGCGGATGGAGGCCAATTCTGCCTGCAAAGGAATGACTCGCTCTTGATTGATGCGGCGGGCATTTTGGCCATAGCCAGGATCTACGCGGTTGACGGTCTCTTCCTTCAACATAGCGCGAGCCTCGTCGAGCTTGCGTTGGGTTTTGATCGCACCAAAGTGCTCATCCAGCGACTCTCGAGCACTCACGCCGATAGCGGTCAGCTCTTGCTTGGCGTTCTTGAGCTCTTCGTA
Source organism: uncultured Bacteroidia bacterium (assembly GCA_964449365.1). GTDB lineage: Bacteria > Bacteroidota > Bacteroidia > J057 > J057 > CAYVAP01. The sequence goes on along the minus strand of CAYVAP010000528.1, from coordinate 2,614 downwards.
GAGCAACTTCTCAGAGCTAAACACCCCGAAGATGGCGTTGAAGTTGAGCAGTACGCTGAAGAGTGCCACGAAGATGTAGCCTGCAATCAGCTTGAGGTGGTTACCCTCTTCGTAGGCTTTGGGAATGCGCAGCGCAATGGCTACCATGAAGGTGCTCAAGGCAAAGGCTGTGGCATAAGACAGCACCCAGTTGCCGAGCATGGGGTAGAGGCCCACCGCAGTGGTGTAGCAGGAGACGATCCCCGTGATGAAGACTGCAATGGGAAACAAGTCAAAGTTGGAGGGAGCAGGGGCCGGAGTAGATGGCTGAGGGCGCGACGCAGGTCGGCGCGAGCCATGGGTAGGGGGGGTAGATTTACGAAAAGTAGACATGATCGAAAGTTAGCCGGTTTGGAGTGCGGCTGACGCAACATGGCTGATCAAAAGATCGGGCCACGCTCAGCGTCCGATTCCGCAGGAATAATAGTTGGGAGTAGGGCCTGCGGGAGGACGGGTGATCATGTCAAAGGCGGAGGTTTCCGCAGTACTGCTCTTGGGCAGACAATTTGAATAACGCACAATTTCCTGAGAGGGTTAGCGTTACTCCTGGCTCAAGCCAAGGGTTGTCAGAGGGGTCGTTCTGATTATCAGGGATTTTTAAAAACGGGAGACTCGTCTTTTTTGCCAAAATGAGAAAAGAAGCATCAGAATGGGAGATAAGGCCGGACCAATGAACCTTTCAGCTCTCTCGATGATCCTGCTTTTCGGCTCGCTCCAACCAAGCTCGCAGCTTCGTCTCTTGCGCTGACCAGGCGAAAACCTCGGGCGGTAGATGAGGCGCTTGCCATAGCCGTAGCGCCACGGCGAGAGCCATCACCGATTCACCCGGTTGCCAGGGAATCCCAAAGGGCGTGTACTGGTTGCGCTCGGCCCACTCTGGCAGGGGCCGAAAAATCACCGGGCGTTTACAGGCCATGGCTTCGAAAAATTTGGTGGGAAACTTTCCCCGCGTTTGCGGCACGGGTCGATACAGCCCTAGGCTGGCGTGGCATTGCTTTAGCAGATCGACGATCTGCCCATGCGGCACGTATTCGTTTCCCCCCACCAAGGTAAATCGCGCTTGGTAGCCGCTAGCCTCAACCCGTTGCTGCAACTCGGCCAACACCGCCGCCTGATGGGTATGCCCCGCCACCACGAGATGCATAGGCTCGATGGCCTGCCATTGCTGCCACAGGTCGATGGCCTCCCACAAGCCCCAGGCCACGGCCATGGTGCCGCTGTAGAGGAGATAGGGCGTAGGGACGCGGCCTGCGGGGTTTCGATGGTCGGTGGGGGCCACAAAGGCGTTTTCCAGGACCACGCGCCGCCCAGCGGGTACGTCGAGAAAATTGTCGTAACAGGCCTCGGCGTAGCAAACGCCATCGACCCAGCGGCGCACCGCCCAGCGCTCCCAGGCCCGCCAGGCACGAGCCAAGGGGCGGCGCCACCAGGTCGGCCAATGTGCCCCGTGCCGCATATTGGCGGCGTAATCTTCGTGCACATCGTAGAGGATGCGCGCCCCGGTGAGGCGCTTGAGCCACCAGCTCGTCAGGAGCAGCTCAGGGCTGTGTAGCACGTAAGCCTGGGCCTCTTCGCGGCGTGCCAGCCGTGCGAGCCACAGCGGAGCCAGCCAGCGCCGCAGGCTCATGCGCCCAAATGTGCCTGTAGGGCGTAGACGGATGCCCCGTGCGTCGCGCTGCACCCTGCCTAGCCCTTGCCCCCAGACCGACACCCGATAGCCCAGGCGCGCCTGGCTGCGGGCTAGCTTGTGGTAGATGCGCGGGTGCCGCAGCGGATCCAGGATGCTGAGGTGGCAGAGGTGCTTCACTGCTTGGCGGCGGTTTTCCGGTCCCATTCCTGAAACATGCTACGGCGACCGATCTGACTGCAAATCGGGCACTGGTAGGGGTTGTGCCCGCGGGCAGGGCAGTATTCGCGCCCGAAGAAGATGATTTGCAGGTGCAACTGATTCCAGCGCGCTTCAGGAAAAAGACGCTTGGCGTCGCGCTCGGTTTGCTCCACATTCTTACCGGTGCTGAGGGTCCAGCGGTGCATCAGACGATGAATGTGGGTGTCGACCGGGAAGGCGGGTACGCCGAAGGCTTGGCTCATGACCACCGAAGCCGTTTTGTGGCCTACCCCGGGCAGGGCTTCCAGCGCTTCGAAGCTGGCCGGTACCTCTGCACCGTGCTGATCGAGCAGGATTTGCGAGAGCTCGGCGATGGCTTTAGACTTACGCGGCGAGAGCCCACAGGGCTTGATGATCTCACGAATTTCCTCTACCGGTACGCGGGCCATGTCGTAGGGATTGTCGGCCCGGGCAAAGAGGGCCGGCGTAGTTTGGTTGACGCGTACATCGGTACACTGGGCCGAGAGCAGCACCGCGATCAGCAGCGTATAGGCATCGCTGTGGTCCAATGGCACAGGCGTCTCTGGGTAGAGACGCGCCAGGGTATCCATCACGAGTTGGACTTTTTGGGTTTTTTTCATCTGCATGGTTAGGGCCAAGGCCCATGGGCCGATAGTGGGCAGCTATGCTTCAAAGTGGTCGAATGGTAGAGTGGTTGATTTATTGAATGGCCTTGTTATCAATAAG
>CAYVAP010000527.1:2855-4063 GCA_964449365.1 uncultured Bacteroidia bacterium | reverse complement strand
AGACGGTGGGATAAAGGGCCCCGCCGACGAGCTTCCAACGCCGAGATGCGGAAAAGATGCAGCGATCACCCATCATTCGGGAGTTGACAGAGCACTAGGTATTAGTTTCGTGGTTTAGAGTGGTGAGAATCTTCCGCACGGTCCTCATGCCACCTGCGTGGCGCGGCGGGCCGCTTTCTTCTCCGCGTGGGCCAGGGCGGCGTCGCGCACCCAGGCACCATTGTCCCAGGCAGCTTGACGAGCAGCGAGGCGCTCTTTGTTGCAGGGGCCGTGGCCTTTGACCACCTGCCAGAATTCGTTCCAGTCGATGTCGCCGAAGTCGTAGTGGCCGCGTTCCTCATTCCACCTCAGGTCCGGGTCAGGGATGGTGAGGCCGAGGATCTCAGCTTGGGGCACAGTCTGGTCCACGAACTGCTGGCGCAACTCGTCGTTGGTCTTGCGCTTGATCTTCCACTTGATGGCCTGCTCGGTGTGGGTGGATTCCTCATCTTTGGGGCCAAACATCATCAGCGAGGGCCACCAAAAGCGGTTGAGGGCGTCTTGGGCCATGGCTTTCTGCTCGGCGGTGCCGCGGCAGAGGGTGAGCATGATTTCGTAGCCTTGGCGCTGGTGGAAGCTCTCTTCCTTGCAGATGCGCACCATGGCCCGGGCGTAAGGCCCGTAAGAGGTCCGCGTGAGCATCACCTGGTTGATGATGGCTGCGCCATCGACCAGCCAGCCAACCGTACCCATGTCGGCCCAGCTCAGGGTGGGATAGTTGAAGATGCTCGAATACTTGGCCTTGCCGCTGAGCAGTTGCTGCGTCATCTCGTCGCGGCTGATGCCCAGGGTCTCGGCGGCGCTGTAGAGGTACAGCCCATGGCCGGCTTCGTCCTGGACCTTGGCCAGCAGGGCCACCTTGCGGCGCAGCGAGGGCGCGCGGGTGATCCAGTTGCCTTCGGGCAGCATGCCCACGATCTCGCTGTGCGCGTGCTGCGAAATCTGGCGGATCTGGGTCTTGCGGTACTTTTCGGGCATCCAGTCTTTGGGCTCGATGTTTTGCCCCTGGTCGATGCGGGCCTGGAATTGCTGGTCTAAGTGGTCAAATGGGAGGACTTGCATATGCTAATTCGAAATTTGGAATTCGTGATTCGGAATTGAAGCAAGAAGAAGTCAGAGGTCAGATCGTTTCACTGTCAGAGGTCAGAAAGAAGAAGTCAGAGGTCAGA
>CAYVAP010000527.1:1180-2755 GCA_964449365.1 uncultured Bacteroidia bacterium | reverse complement strand
AGAGAAGGCAGCTTGCTTGTCTCGCTTCTCGCAGCGCAGCGGTCTCAAGTCTCGCAGCGTAGCGGTCTCAAGTCTCTCAGCGCAGCGGTCTCAAGTCTCGCAGCGCAGCGGTTTCTTCACGCGTCAAAGTCCACCACCACCTTTTCTGTTAGCGGGATGGACTGACAGGTGAGGATATAACCCGCCTCGACTTCGTCTGGTTCGAGGGCGTAGTTGACCTCCATGTCCACCTGGCCTTCGAGGAGCTTGGCGCGGCAGGTGCAGCATACGCCGCCTTTGCAGGCAAAGGGCAGGTCAGCGTTTTGGGCCAGGGCCGCGTCGAGCAGGTTGTGGCTGCCTTTGGGCATCTCGAAGGTGATGGCACTGCCGTTGCTGATCAGCTTGACGGCGGTCATGGAGCCGTCAGTCTGACGGACTTTTTGTTCTTTTTGGGCGCTGCCGTTGGGGGTGCCAAATAGCTCGAAGTGGATTTGCTGGGCGTTCACGCCTTTTTCCTGCAAAAAATCCCGCACGAGAAAGATCATCTGCTCTGGTCCACAAATAAAATAATGATCGATCTCCTCAGGCGCAAGGAAAATCTGATATAGGGTGGCCAGCTTCTCGGCATCCAGGCGGCCGTTGAAGAGGGGCGTATTACGCTCCTCACGGGTGAGGAAGTGATAGACCTCCAGGCGGTCGAGGTACTGGTTTTTGAGGGCCTCGATTTCCTCCCGTAGGATGATGGACTGCACTGTGCGGTTGACGTAAAAGAGCTTGAAGCGGCTTTTGGGCTCGGCCTTCAGGTGAGTTTTGAGGATGGAGAGGATGGGCGTGATGCCGCTGCCCGCCGCAAAGGCCACGTAGCCGCGCTCGGCTTGGGCGTCGATGGGCACGTAAAAGCGCCCGTTGGGGGGCAGCACCTCCAATTGGTCGCCAGGCTGTAGCACCTGATTGGCGAAGGTGGAAAAGCGCCCATCTTCGATCTGCTTGATAGCTACCTTCCACTCACGGTCTAGCGGGCTGCTGCACAGCGAATAGGAGCGCCGCACTTCCTCGCCGTCGATTTCGGCCTTGAGGGTAAGGTATTGACCCGCCTGGTAATCGAAGGCGGCCTGCAACTCATCCGACACAGCAAAGCTCAGCACCGCACAGTCCTCGGTGGTTTGGAATTTGTCTTGGACAGTCAGGGTGGAGAAGGTGGGCATGGGTGAGTTGAAAGAGAGGTCAGAGGTCAGAGAATGCAAAGAAGTCAGAGGTCAGAGAGAGAAGCACTCTTGTCTCTCTTCTCACAGCGAAGCGATCTGTCTTCTCCGCAGCGAAGCGATCTGTCTTCTCACAGCGAAGCGATCTACTTTATCACTTACCCTACGAAACTAATGATCGTTAGTTAGATTTCCAAAAGGAATGCAGAGCCTTTATGCTACTGGAAATCATCAATCGATTAAAACAGGATTCACAGCATTCACAGGATCATAAGCACCTGAAATCCATCTTGTCCATCTTGTCCAAAAACGAGCGCCCCGGGCTACTGGAAATTATCGATCGATTAAAACAGGATTCACAGCATTCACAGGATCATAAGCACCTGAAATCCAT
>CAYVAP010000527.1:0-1080 GCA_964449365.1 uncultured Bacteroidia bacterium | reverse complement strand
CTTGTCCTATCTTGTCTCATCTTGTCCAAAAACGAGCGCACCAAAGGCTCATGTCCAGTAGTATGTAGGGCCTTAGTATTTTTAGCAAAAGTCTTTGGTTCGCCGTATATTGGATCAACCAAACGCCACTGCGTATGTCCGCTGCACCATTCAAGACCTCCATTCATTACCCCGACTCCGATGGCAACCCCATGGCTGACAACACCATTCAGTACAATTGGATGGTCAAGCTCAAGGAGAACATCGACTTTTTGCTGAGCGATGACCCACAGGTTTTCGTGGCGGCCAACCTACTTTGGTATCCCGTCGAAGGCCGCCCCGAGCTGCGCCGCGCCCCGGATGTAATGGTGGCCTTTGGTCGGCCTAAGGGAAACCGCGGCTCGTATCGACCATGGGAAGAAGGCGGCATAGCCCCGCAGGTGGTGATCGAGGTGCTTTCGCCGGGCAATACCCCTGGCGAGATGGCGCGCAAGCTACGCTTTTACGACCAATACGGCGTGGAGGAATACTGCCAAGTGGACCCCAACCCAAATACCCTATCCGTATCGAGTTGGCAGCACCAAGGCGAGGGCTTGGTCATCGACGCGGAGGAGGACCGCTGGCAAAGCCCCCGCCTGGGCATCACCATTGCGGTGCAAGACGGACAGTTGGTCGCGCAAGATCCGGCTGGGCAGCCCTTTTTGAGCGTGCAGGAGCTGTACGCTCAGTATGCAGAGCAGCAGAAGCTTAACCAGGAGCAGGCGGAAGCCTTGCAAGCAGAAGATGACGAAATCGCCCGCCTCCGCGCCGAATTGGATCGGCTGAAGGGACAGTAGGGCCACATCAGGCGTACGAGCTCGAAATTCGTAGGTATTTGTTCGTAGTTGAAATAGCTGATAGACAGTAGCGCTCTTGCACGTAGTTCTCCAGAAACGTCTGGAGCAACTAAGTAACGCTCAAAAAATAAGTTGGCCTTCTTCGCTTGATCTCTCGCCCTATCTCTGCGTCAGAAAACCTTCACCTGGCTCGCCAGGCTCAGATTTTCTTCCTTGATCTAGAACGAGATCTCTAACCGAATCAGGGAAGTTATTTTTCTCGCGT
>CAYVAP010000526.1:0-4065 GCA_964449365.1 uncultured Bacteroidia bacterium | reverse complement strand
TGCATGAGGGGGAGCACGATATGTTCGAGTTTTCCTTGATCGGAACTCAACTCACAGAAGATATAGCATCCCATTCGTAGCCCATCAAGCGACTTGACCTCGGCTTGTGCCTGAAAGAGTGTATCCTTATCTACCCCAAGAACAGCAGACACTTCTTGATTGACCTCCTCTCGACGTTGACCTTTCCCCTTGTCATCTGCATCGAAGAAGTAGAGGATGGCCAATTGCGTATCGCTTGGAACGACGGATATTTGCCCTGCTTGAGGGGTTAGCGCGCTGAAGGGTTTCAGTAGTCGCTCTCGCTCCGTTTTTTTAGCATCACCACCCAAAGCATATAAAAACAGGTAGACGTCCCCTCGTTTTAACACATGACTGGGCAGCAAACGACGACGCAACTCCTCAATGTTGAGCGACTCTACTTCACTTTCCTTGGCCTCCTGAACCAGCAACCGGTTCATGGGGGCTGGATATGCGCCTAGCTTGATTTTTTCTTCTTGGAGATAGCCATCTGATTTCAGAATACGGTTGAGAAAGGCGACGTCATGCGGGCCTTCACAGAGTACGGCGACAATTTGTGTGGGCATGATCAGCGAATGTCGATATCAATGGCTTCAACCAGTTCTTCTAACCGAGTGCCAGGCAAGTAGCGGCAAACGATAGAGCCATTCTCTTCTGTAAGGGCGTAAGCGGTGATGTCTTCGTTGTGGAAGTCATTCTCAACGAAGGCGTCTATACACTCTTTGCTATGGGTCGAAAGGAAGACCTGTACGTTGAACGTGCGCGCTGCTTGCTGAATGAACTGGGTAAAGTCCACCAATAGACTTTTATGGATAGCGCTATCAAGCTCATCGATGCAAATGATGCCATCGCGACTGTAGCCCATTAGCAAAGCAATCTCGAAAACCCGCTGAAGGCCCTCGCCATATTTGGTGATATCCACAGCTTGTTCAAACTGCCGTGCGCTAACCATGAAACGCCCGTTCGGAATCAGGTCAATCTTTTCGATGTTGGGGTCCATTTTATCGCGGATGAAGGCGATGACCTCATCGAGGTACTTTTCGGTGATGGCTTGCTCGTAAGCGCGACTTAGAAAATCTGCGTTGTAGCGGTAAGGACTGGTAAAGGTAGCCGCGCAAAGGACCTTGCTTTCAACAGAGTAAAGCTCAGGCTCTCGGTTGTCATAGAGATTTAACTGGCTGCGATGGGTTTCCCCACTCGCTTGAGCGTTGATCGCAATGGTAGAGAGATAATGCAGCTTATCCACATCTTGAGCAGCCTGCTCTTTTTCAATGGATAAGTGGACCTGTATTTGGTTAAAGGTCGCTTCGAGAGAAACAGGTAGATTGAAGTTGTGGTCTAGCCAGGTGGCAGACAGCCCCTGATGGAATTTTCCCTTGTAGCGCTGCAACTCCAAAAAGGAGTTCATGTGATTGAATTGGCTGATCAGATAAAAGGCTTCTAGGAGGGTGGTTTTGCCAGTATTGTTACCGCCAGCAAAGATATTGACGCGCGATAGAGATTCGACGCTGATGGCTTGCAGCTTGCGGTATTGGTGGATGTACAGACGATCAAAGTGTCTGTCAAACGAAGTGAATAAATGATTAACTCTCTTAGTGTTTCGACTTTCAATAATCGCCTGAGAACTAGGGATTAAGCGATCAAGCTTGTCTCTGAGTCCACCGATTCGTTTTACATCCGCATCTTTCATGTATTCGCTAAACTGGAAAGCTGCATTTACTTCTTTCTGTAAGTTGTCGAGCGCATTATAGAAACGATGCTCACCTACAGCATCACTCAACGCAAAGCCTGAAGATATGCTTCGGCTTTCCTCCATTTCAGCCACAGCTTTTTTATCCTGAATAAATTTGGCAAGATCTCTGATTTCATGGCTTTTGGTGATAATCGGATCTAGCATAACAGTTCGAGGATTATCACTATCAGGCTCCTCTACCTCCTCTTGCTTTGAAATCCACGAGAAAAATCTTTCCTCATTTTCTATATTTTGAGGAGCCATCTCATCGTCATCCCACTTTAGCCAGACTTTGATTTTGGTGTTTTTGATGGCTTCCTCAAAAAAGGAATACATGTCCTGTCTGAACTGATCTCCAAAATCGCTTGCACGGTATCGCTTTATCAAAGATAATGTGCGTAAACTCCTTCGAAGACTATGCTTCGTAATGGAGAGCGAATCCATTATCTGTTCCTCACTCTGCCCGTACTTGTTTCGAAGATCCCAAATCAGCTGTGCTTGGTTAACAGGATTCCATTTAGCTTTACCACTGATGTGATGTAGCCCCATCGTTATTAGGTGTTTTTCGGGGCTTTCGTCCTGCACCGAGACTAGCTCAACGCTACGGAAAGAGCTTTCTGTCAGGATTCCTACATCGTTACCACGCTTGTATTCTTCCCAAAGAAATTTTAATGCTGCGGTACGCCGATTTCCTTCAATAACTAAGAAGTTACGCTCATCTAGTGGTCTTACCTGAATGGGATCGAGTTTTAGTACCCCATTCGCTTTGAAACTTTTGATTAAGTCTTGGATATTATTGTTGGTACGGCCAACTAATAAATTATAAGTTCTGAGTTGAATGCGAGGGTCTGCAAGATCGCTTTCCTCCACAGGGCGATAATCCGGATGGTCCCGAAATCGATAGTTATTGGGATCTAGCAGCAGCCGATCAATGTGCTTGGTGATGTACTTCGCGCTCTCCATAGATGCAATATACGGTTTCCTCTCCGAGCTTTTGCAGATTCAATTCTGCAAAAGCTCTGGGAACTATATTACCTGCGCCCCTCACATATTCCTCCGACACTGCCCCCCCCACTGCGTACCAAGCGTGGGAAATTATCCCCAGCGTCGTGTGGGGCGATCAGGCGGACCCCTCACGCCACCGCAAAATCGGTATAAGGCCGCTTGTACGGGGCTTGGAAGCCCAGCACGATGTCTTCGTGGGGCACGCCGAGGTCAACCAGTTCGTTGGCGACGCCGTACTCGGTACCGTCGCGCTGTACCCAGATCTTCTCGCCCTTGAGGTCGATATGGACCAGGCAGGCGTGGATGCGCCGGTAGCCCTCCCAGCCGACGTGCATGAGGTAGTAGTGGCCCTGCTCGTCGTCGAGGAGGAGCTGGGTGTCGAATTCCTCCGGCACGCGGGGGTTGGGGTAGGGCGCGTGCTGGGTGATGATTTGGCGGATGAGGACGCGGTAACGAGTGATTTTGGCTATGGAATCCATGCGACGATTTGGTTTTGGGTAGGGTCGAAGACGATGAGGTTCAGGTTTTCTTCTTGCACCGTTTCCTGATAGAAGGCCTGCGCGAAGTACTCCTTATACGTGTCAGCAGGTACGGCAAGATACAATCTGCGGCTGGGTTCCATCCGCAGGATGATGCGGCGGTAGTTGATGTACTGCCCCAAGGCAGCGTGGAAGTCGTAGATGAAGGAGCCAGACAAAAAGCTCTTGACTTCCACGGCGATTTTTTCTCCTTCCCGCTCGGCACCGAGCATGGCTTCCGCGCCCAGGTCGATGGCAATTTTTACATCTTCATACTTGAGTTGATACGGATCGTGGGTGATGTCCCATCCTGCTTGTTGCAGGGCGGTTTTTACGGCGTCGTGGAAGAGGTCTTTGGCGGGCATGGGGAAGAGATTATTGATTTACAGAATCGGGGTCATGCTTAATTGCTTGTGGGGAGTCAGTAGAGACTGTATCTCCTTCTGTTGCTTGGTTCATATGGATAGATACTTCGCCCGTTTTATCCGAAACCGTTGAATCAATCGCCGCGGAAGTGCTTGGGTCTATGTTGACTGACTCAGGACTCACTTCCGCTTTCTTGTCTTCCCGTTCGAAAAGCGGTATTATATCTCTTAAGGAATAGCCCGAGAATTCTGCAACTCCAGCTAATACTGCGATCAACCCAATTAAAAATCCCCCAATCTTCTTCCAAGAAACTGTTCGACTCTCCTGTTTCGTAACAGAATGATTGGAAGGGTGATTTGATGAAGAATTTGGCTTAGTGAGACTCAAAAAATAACTTCCTCCTTTTGAGGCCTTATGTAATAATTC
>CAYVAP010000525.1:0-4068 GCA_964449365.1 uncultured Bacteroidia bacterium | reverse complement strand
GGGTGCCCAAGGAGGATATCGTGTTGGCTTTTCATGCGCCGTATCGGCGGCCTTACACGGGGTATGCGGAGGCGTGAGGGAGGGTGGCAGTTGACTGATCTTGGCTCTAGAGTCGGTTCATCAAATCTTTATGACTTATGGAGTACAGAATCACAGTATAAAGATTGCCATCGAAATCAAGAGCTTTCTGGCCCCTTCTACGCTGTATGCCTATCATGCAGCACTTGGACAGTACCGCAATTATCGGTTGTTGCTCAATTTGGTGAAGGAGGATCGGGACTTGTATCTCGCGATGCCTTCCGACACGTATTTTACCCGTTCTTTTGGTAAAATCAGCGTGGAAACCGAAGGCGTCAACCTTATCGTCTTCAACCCCGCCGAACCCATCATCACTCACTGGATTCGCCATGCAGAATGACAAACCCACCCAATATCGCCGCATCATGCGCGAAGTGCTCAGCGCCATGCAAGGCCGGGCGCAGCCCAAGGGTTACGAAGAATATGAAGACCAATTGGTAACCGATGATGAGCACGGGCACTACTTCCTCATGGCCGTTGGCTGGCGCGGCGACGAACGCATGCACGGGTGTGTGGTACACCTGGACTTGAGAGGCAATCAGATCTGGATTCAGCGCGATGGCACTGACTGGGGCATTGCTCACGATCTCATGGAGCGCGGCGTACCCAAAGCAGACATTGTGCTGGCCTTTCAGTCTCCCTACCGGCGACAGTTTTCTGAGTTTGGCGTGGCCGAATAGCCCTCGACGGTTGGACCATCACTCACAACCCCTATGAAATGCGTCCTGACCATCCCAACTGGGAAATTGACATCGGGGCAGAACGGCTGTCAGGGAGCGACGCGTAGAGACATCGAGAAACGCTACCCTAGCCATCCTGCCAGCTTTTGCGTATCTTCAAGAAAAAGCCAGCAAGTATGTCCACCATCTCCTTTCAACTCGATCCTCAGCTCAAGCAGCAATTAGAAGCCCGGGCGGCGGAGTTGAACCTTGACCCGCAAAGCCTGATTCGGCAAGCCATCAGCGACTACCTGTACCTTGCGCGGGTGCGCAGCCTGCGTGATCGCCTGGGAAACCACATGCGAGGACTGAGGTATCAGAGTGAAGATGACCTGATGGATGATATTTCTTGATGGTAGGTAGGTCGTCATGAAGGTCATCCTAGATACCAATGTGCTGATTTCAGCTTTTATCTTCAGAGGGTTTGCCGCTCGGGTGTATGAGTATTGCATGACGCAGGAGAAAGTCTTTTTTTCAGCCTTTATCCTCGAGGAATTGGCTAAGAAACTCGACCACAAATTCAGCGTAACAGCCGCCGACATAGAGGAGATCGAATCGCTCATTCGTGAGCGAGCCATTGAGGTGAGCCCTAACGGGCCATTGCCTACCATTTGCCGCGATCCCGATGACAACTATGTGCTTCAATTGGCCACTGATGCCGCCGCTGATTTTCTCATCACTGCGACAAAGATTTGCTAGTGTTGGAGCATTATGAGAACACCCGCATTTTGTCACCAAGGTCTTTCTTCGAAGAGGTTATGCAAGAATAAGCCCGAAGGCGTCAACCTTATCGTCTTCAACCCCGCCGAACCCATCATCACTCACTGGATTCGCCATGCAGAATGACAAACCCACCCAATATCGCCGCATCATGCGCGAAGTGCTCAGCGCCATGCAAGGCCGGGCGCAGCCCAAGGGTTACGAAGAATATGAAGACCAATTGGTAACCGATGATGAGCACGGGCACTACTTCCTCATGGCCGTTGGCTGGCGCGGCGACGAACGCATGCACGGGTGTGTGGTACACCTGGACTTGAGAGGCAATCAGATCTGGATTCAGCGCGATGGCACTGACTGGGGCATTGCTCACGATCTCATGGAGCGAGGGGTGGACAAGCAAGACATCGTGCTGGGGTTTCGGCCAGCGTATTTGCGAGGGTGATGCCCCGCAATCCAGCGCTCCTCTGGCGTGATTTTCGTATGTTCGAGCTCACCTGTATGAAAGGAAATATAGCCGCTTGGCGCGGCCAGCGAGTGAGCCAATATGAACGGAAGGTAAATGCTGTACCAGATCACCTCATACCCTTATTCCCCTGACCGTTCATATAGGTGAGGTAGGCGGAATGCGGTATGCAGTCGCCAGGCACGGTTTCGGCACAGAGTTCCCCATCAGCCTCTCATATTGGCTCCCTCAGTGGCCACCCCAAAGCGGCCAATTTTACTACCAACTCCCAACTACGAATCCGACCCCTACATGAAGCGACTCCTCACTACCCTCCTCCTCCTCGGGCTGCTGTCCGCCCTATTGACTACCTGCCTCGATTCGCAGTCATCCACGCAAAATGCACAAACCGATCTTTCTGCCAAAGCTACGCCCACCAAAGCGCCCTTCGTCTGGAAAAATGCCACGGTGTATTTTCTGCTTACTGATCGCTTTGCCAACGGCAACCCTGACAACGACCTGACGCTGGGCCGCAAGGCCGACGGGGCTAAGCTGCGCCATTTCATGGGAGGCGACTTTGCGGGCATTACCCAAAAGATCGAAGCGGGCTACTTCGACGACCTGGGAGTGAATGCGCTGTGGTTTACTCCGCCCGTGGAGCAGATCAGCGGCTCGACCGACGAAGGTACGGGCAAAACCTACGCCTACCACGGCTATTGGGCCCGCGACTGGACGGCCCTCGACCCCAACTTTGGCACCTTGGCCGAGCTAGAAAAACTGGTACAAACCGCCCATTCGCACGGCATCCGCATCATGTGGGATGCCGTGATCAACCACACTGGCCCGGTCACGGAGCAAGATCCCGTATGGCCCAGCGAGTGGGTGCGTACCGAGCCTACCTGCGACTTCAGCGGCTACGACGGCACGGTGCATTGTACCCTGGTAGCCAATCTACCCGACATCCGCACCGGCTCCCATCGCGAGGTGGAGCTACCGCCCTTCTTGGTGGAAAAATGGCAGCAAGAGGGCCGCTACGAGCAGGAAATAGCCGAACTGGACGCCTTCTTCGCGCGCACCGGCTACCCTCGTACCCCGCGCAATTACCTGATCAAGTGGCTCACCGACTGGATTCGCGAGCTGGGCATCGATGCCTTTCGCATCGACACGGCCAAGCACACCGAAGCCGACCTCTGGGGCGACCTCAAAGCCGAGGCTATTCAAGCCCTGCGCGAGTGGAAGCAGGCTCATCCGGCCATGAAGCCCGATGATGAAGACTTTTTCATGACGGGCGAGGTCTACGGCTACGGCCTAAACGGTGGCCAAGGCTTCGACTATGGTGATACGATGGTCAATTTTTACCAAAACGGCTTCGAAAGCCTGATCAATTTTGACTTCAAATCCGCTGCTCAGCAATCTCCCGAAGCACTTTTCAGCCAGTACGCCTCTGCCCTCAACGGTGGCTCGCTCGATGGCTTGAGTGTGCTCAACTACCTCAGCTCGCACGACGATGCTGATCCTTTTGATCAAGAACGCAAGCAACCCGAGCGCGCGGGTACCCTGCTGCTGCTGGCGCCTGGCTCGGCTCAGATCTACTACGGCGACGAAACGGCGCGCCCCCTGAGAATAGAAGGCGCAGTAGGCGACGCCAATCTGCGCAGCTTCATGAACTGGGAGGACCTGGAGAATGGCCGCGAAAGCACCCTCTCGGTGCTGGCGCACTGGCAGAAGCTAGGGCAATTTCGCCGCAAGCACCCCGCCATCGGGGCAGGCACCCATCAGATGTTGCAGGCAAAGCCCTACGTCTTTCAGCGCAGCTACCGCCAAAATGGCTATCAAGATCAGGTGGTGGTGGCCATGGGCCTGACGCCCGGCAAAGCTGTTCGCATTCCGGTGGGAGAGGCTTTCGCCGATGGTACCAAGCTACGCGATCATTATTCGGGTCAAATCTTTACCACGCAGCAAGGGGCCATCAAGCTTACGCCCGAGGCGCAGATGCTGCTTTTGGAAAGGGGGTGATGACTCACCTATATGAACGGCTAGGGGGATAAGGGAAATAAGGTATAAGGGTACCAGGCACTTTGGTCAGCCCCCGTTCATATTGGCTCACTT
>CAYVAP010000524.1:0-4071 GCA_964449365.1 uncultured Bacteroidia bacterium | reverse complement strand
GTCTTCTCCTGCGCCACTGGCGGCAAAGGCGCGCAAAATCATCATGCGACAATCGGGCGCCAGGCCGCTGCCGCCGTAGCGGTTGTTGGCTTTGGCTCCGATCACGCCTGCCACCAGGGTGCCGTGGTTGTTGTCGTCGAGGGGATCGGGATCGGGATCGAGAAAATCGCCGCCGAAGGGATCGCGCGGTTGATCGACGAAGTCATAGCCGATCGCGTCGTCCACGTAGCCGTTGCCATCGTTGTCGAGGCCGTCAAAGTCGCCGCTGCGCCCGTTGCGTATCTCGCTGCTAGGCCAGGGGTCGAGGCGTCCGTTGCCGTTGAGATCTTCGCTGGGGTTGGTGGCTACTTGCCCGGTGAATTCGGGGTGATCATAGTCCAGCCCGGTGTCAATGATGCCGATGCGCACCGACTGCGAGCCGCGAGTGATGTCCCAGGCGTCAAAGGCCCGCACGAAGGGCAGGTACCACTGGCTGCTAAGGGAGTCGTCGTTGGGTTTGTAAGTGGAGGCGCGCTCCACGCGGTAGGTTTTGACTTCCTCCACGTAAGCGAAGAGGCCACTGCCGCGCAGTTCGGCGATGAGTTTGGCCGCCTGATCTTCTGGCAATTGCAAGGTGTACACCTGATCGATGCCACTGGGCTGAACCGCCTCATTGCCGGGGTGTAATCCTCGGGCGGTTTTCACTTCTCCTAAAAAATCAAAGCGCGCCGCCAAATCGCTGGGCAGGCTGCTGCGTTCAACTTTTCCGTCCGGCTGCTGATCGAGCCAGCTTTTCACCGCCTGCCCGCTGGGTCGCAGCCGCACGTTGACTTCGACTTGGGCCAACAACGGAAAGGCGGTCATGCCGCTCATACAGAGCCAACAAAACCAACGCAGCAAGGGTAAGGAGGAGAGGCGGGTCATGGTTGACGAATAAAAATTTTGGCTTCGAATGAATGGACCGACTAAATAACGGATTTTTCGGCGAAGGGTGGGGATTCTGCCGGGGGGAAAACGTTTTCTGCGCCCGATCGAGTGAGTCGCTAGTGCTCTGTCAACTCCCGAATGATGGGTGATCGCTGCATCTTTTTCCGCGAAGCTATAAAAGGCACATTTTCCAGATCGAAACTAATGCCTAGGGATTCAATTCGACATTCGTGATCGGCAATTCGTGATCGAAGGTGCTGCTGGTTGGGGCTTTATGAGAAAAATTGGTCGATCATTTCATTTCTCTCAACCATCTGCGACCGCTTACCCATCATTTTCAACTTGACAGAGCACCAGGATCGATGGGCAAGGCGTTGGGTTGAGCCTGGCTGTGATTTTTTTTCGGAAAAGTTGGTTTTTATTCTAATTCCACAGAAGTTTTAGGTCTGATAGTTTCTAAAAAAGTGAATCGTGTACTGAGAATCTTACTTGGTAAACGAATGCACCGATTTGGCCCTGTGGCTGCAATGCTGTAATATTAGCGACTCAGGACAAAGATTGACAATTGGAACACTGAAATAAACGGCCAAGGCAATGGAGAGGCGGAGAGTCCGCTGACTTGGGTATCTTGAGGGGTAATCTACTGTATCAAACACCCCCCATGAGTGTTGCCCAGAATCATTCTTCATCACAGGCCGTAGCTACTGATACCCACTCCCCTGTGAAACAAGGCGCAAAGATCGAACAACTGCTCCAAGAGCTTAGCC
Organism: uncultured Bacteroidia bacterium; assembly: GCA_964449365.1. Lineage (GTDB taxonomy): Bacteria > Bacteroidota > Bacteroidia > J057 > J057 > CAYVAP01. Next base: position 2,398 of record CAYVAP010000524.1, on the reverse strand, counting down.
GGGTCATCATTGGTCAGGAAAAGATGATCCATCGTTTGCTAATCGGTTTGTTTACAAATGGCCACGTACTGCTCGAAGGGGTGCCTGGCTTGGCTAAAACCCTAACGATAAGCACCTTAGCCAGAGCACTGGATCTAGATTTTTCTCGCATTCAGTTTACTCCCGACTTACTGCCCGCCGATCTGATCGGTACCATGATCTACAATCAGGGCACGGCCCGCTTCGAAGTGAAGCAGGGGCCTGTATTTGCCAACATGGTGCTGGCCGATGAGATCAACCGCTCGCCCGCCAAAGTACAGAGTGCCCTGCTCGAAGCGATGCAGGAGCAGCAGGTGACCATCGGAGACCAGACCTTTGAGTTGCCCGATCCCTTTTTGGTGCTGGCTACTCAAAACCCCATTGATCAGGAAGGGACTTATCCCTTGCCCGAGGCTCAGGTCGACCGCTTTATGATGCGGGTCTTTGTAACCTATCCCACCAAAGCAGAGGAAAAGGAGATCATGAAGCGCATGGCCCGCAGCAGTGTACGGCACGAGGTGCGTCCGGTGCTGAATGCACAGGAGGTCTTTGAGATTCGTCAGCAGGTGGAGGCGGTACAGCTATCTGAAAAGCTGGAAGATTATATCGTCGATCTGGTAATAGCCACGCGCTATCCGCAGCAGTATGGGATGCCTCGCCTAGCCGAGTACATCGAATTTGGGGCCTCGCCACGCGCGAGCTTAGCCCTCAACCTCAGCGCCAAAGCCCATGCGTTTCTTGCGGGTCGCGACTATGTTTTGCCTGAAGACGTAAAAGCCATGGCCCCTGAAGTACTCAATCACCGCATCATCCTCAACTATGAGGCCGAAGCCGAAGAAATCTCCACCCTCGACTGCGTGGACCTGATCTTGCGCTCAGTTGAGATCTAGCGGTAGAGCAAGGTTTAGGGAGTAAAAAAGCCTTGGGCGCGGCAGGTCATTCGTCATGCGTGATTTCCTCACGCATGAACCCCTGCGTTTTTTTTGCGTAAAAATTTGTGATGTCTACTAATGGAGCTATATTTACCCTCCCAATCAGCCCAAGTTGCACTGGTAGCTCAACTGGATAGAGCACCTGACTACGGATCAGGAGGTTGAGGGTTCGAATCCTTCCCAGTGTACTCTACGAATCAAGCACTTAGCTCATAAATGAGTTGAGTGCTTTTTGGGTTATTATGCGCTACGGCATTAGGACTATACAGCATTGCTCCAAGAGCACAGCCTGACGATCTTGACCCAAGACCATCATGTTGACCATGTGGATGGGATAAAGGCCGAGAACCTGTGATCGAACCTAATCCGCCGAATTCTTCGCGCTAAAATTGCGCCCAGCAAGCCTGCGAGCAAATCGCTCTCCGGGCAGATTTCGCTTGCGCTTTCCCCCGATCCTTGCCATCTTATGCTCATGACCTACGAAGAACTCCAGTCGCTGCTGTCGCTCTCGCCCACGGTACGCCTCCTGCGCGCCAAAAACGCCCCCCTGCTGCTGAGCTTTTTGCACCGTGAGTTCAAGGCCAGCAACCAACTGGTGCGACCTCAGTACGAATTGGTCAGTCGCCTGGCCGAGTACCTTGAGTACCTCAACGACGCCGAGCTACAAGCCCGCGACGCCGACCTCAACGAGGCCGCCGCCGACTTCCTCAAGACCTGGAGCGATGAGCAGCACCGCTACCTGCGCCGCTATCCCGACGAGCAGGGCGAGCCTATGCTAGAGCTGACGGCCTACACTGAGCGGGCCTTTCAGTGGGTCGATGGGCTGCAAAACCGCGAATTCGTGGGCACCGAATCGCGCTTCCTCAGCCTCAACCAACAGTTGCAGGAGATCGTCAACCATGCCTCTGCCGACCCCGAGCAGCGCATTGCCGAGCTGGAAAAGCAGCGCAAAGCCCTCAATGACGAAATCCGCGAGATCCGCCGCAGCGGACGGGTCAACATCTACACCGATACCCAGATCAAGGAGCGCTTTTTCAACCTCTCGCGCAGCGCCCGCGAGCTGGTTTCTGACTTTAAAGAGGTCGAACAAAACTTCAAAGAGATCAGCCTGCACATCTACCATCAGCAGACCCGGCAGGAGATGGGTCGCGGCCAGATTTTGGGCTATACCCTCGACGCCACTGACGCCCTCAAGCAGTCGGATCAAGGGCGCAGCTTTTACGCCTTCTGGCAATTCCTCATCGCCGACCACAAGCAGGACGAGCTACGCAGCCTGATTGATCAGATTTATGACGTACTATACGAACGCGGCATCGAGACACAAGATCAGTTTTTGAAAAAGATCAAATTTTACCTGCACAATGCCGGGCAGAAGGTGCTAGATAGCAACCACCTCATCGCCGAGAAGCTCAGCCGCATCCTGGCCGAGCAGGACCGGGCCGAGCGCC